>DASYZF010000287.1:0-5797 GCA_035946515.1 Gammaproteobacteria bacterium
ACCGGTCTGCGGGTTGCGGCCGGTACGGGCGGCGCGCTGCTTCACGGTGAAAGTGCCGAACCCGACGAGGACCACTTGCTCGCCCTTCTGCAGGGCGGCGGTGATGCCGCCGAGGACTGCGGCCACGGCCCGGTCCGCATCGGCCTGGGACAGTTTCGTAGCTTCCGCCACAGCGTGAATCAGTTCAGCCTTGTTCATGTTCGTATCCCTTAAAGGTTGCCTTGGGCATGCAATGGTTAACCCCCAAGCGGGGGGCCGAAAACGCGTCCCTTTCCTGCCGCGCAGGCGGCCATTATTGAGTCTTACCGTTTGGCCCGGTGATGAACCCCATCCACGCACCGGGTGCGCACCAAGCTACCAAGCGCGGAAAAGGCATGTCAACCGGAAAATTTTTCGCTCCAAACCTTCTCTGGACACGGCGTAAACACTTTCTCCGACCTCGCGGCAAGTGGCTGACGAGGCTGGAAAAGGCCGCGCCGCCCCGGGTCCGGTCGCCGACTTAAGTAAAACGTCCGCCGCTCAGTGCGCCCGTACGCCGTCGGTCTCGGTCTTGCCGCCGGCCACCTCGGCGGGCTGCTTTGCCGGTTCCGGCGGTTCCACGGGCTTGGCTTCGGGCATGTTCTGCAGGGCGATCTTGAGCACGTCGTCCACCCAGCGCACCGGCCGGATGTCGAGGGCACCCTTGATGTTCTTGGGGATCTCCGCCAGGTCCTTCTCGTTCTCCTGGGGGATGATCACTGTGCCGAGGCCGCCGCGGTGGGCCGCCAGGAGCTTCTCCTTGAGGCCGCCGATGGGCAGCACCTCGCCCCGCAGGGTGATCTCGCCGGTCATGGCCACGTCCGCCCGTACCGGGATCTTGGTGAGCGCCGAGACGAGCGCGGTGCACATGCCGACACCAGCGCTGGGGCCGTCCTTGGGGGTGGCCCCCTCGGGCACGTGGATATGCACATCGTACTTCTGGTGGAAGTCGGAGTCTATGCCGAGCACCGCGGCGCGGCTGCGCACCACGGTCATGGCCGCCTGGATGGATTCCTGCATCACCGCGCCGAGCTGGCCGGTGTGGATGAGCTTGCCCTTGCCCGGCACCACGGTGGATTCGATGGTGAGCAGCTCTCCACCCACCTCGGTCCAGGCGAGGCCGGTCACCTGCCCCACCTGGTCGTGGTCCTCGGCGCGGCCGTAGCGGAAACGGCGCACGCCCAGGTACTCGTCCAGGTTCTTGGGGGTGACGCTGACCTGCTTGTCGCTGGGTTTGAGCAGCAGGTTTTTGACCACCTTGCGGCAGATCTTGGAGATCTCACGCTCCAGATTGCGCACGCCCGCCTCGCGGGTGTAGTGGCGGATGATGTCCGTCACCGCGCCCTCGTTGATGGTGAGCTCCCCGGGCTTGATACCGTTGTTGCGGATCTGCTTCGGGGCCAGGTAGTTCTGGGCGATGTTGAGCTTCTCGTCCTCGGTGTAGCCCGGGAGGCGGATGACCTCCATGCGGTCCAGCAGCGGGGCCGGGATGTTCATGGTGTTGGCGGTGGCCACGAACAGCACCTCCGACAGGTCGAAGTCCACCTCGAGGTAGTGGTCGTTGAAGGTGGCGTTCTGCTCTGGGTCCAGCACCTCGAGCAGCGCCGACGAGGGATCGCCGCGGAAGTCCATGGACATCTTGTCGATCTCGTCCAGGAGGAACAGCGGGTTGCGCACGCCCACCTTGGACATGTTCTGCAGGATCTTGCCGGGCATGGAGCCGATGTAGGTGCGGCGGTGACCGCGGATCTCGGCCTCGTCGCGCACGCCGCCGAGCGACATGCGCACGAACTTGCGGTTCGTGGCCCGGGCGATGCTCTGGCCCAGCGAGGTCTTGCCCACCCCGGGCGGGCCCACCAGGCACAGGATCGGGCCCTTGAGCTTCTGCACGCGGTGCTGCACCGCCAGGTACTCGAGGATGCGCTCCTTGATCTTGTCCAGCCCGTAGTGGTCCTCGTCCAGCACCTTCTGGGCACCGGCCAGGTCATGGCGCACGCGGGTGCGGCGCTTCCAGGGTACGTTCACCAGCCAGTCGATGTAGTTGCGCACCACGGTCGCTTCCGCGGACATGGGCGACATGAGCTTGAGCTTGTTGAGCTCGGAGTTGGCCTTCTCCTTGGCCTCCTTGGGCATGCCGGACTTCTGGATGCGGCGCTCCAGTTCCTCGAGCTCGTTCGGCGCGTCCTCGAGCTCACCGAGCTCCTTCTGGATCGCCTTCATCTGCTCGTTCAGGTAGTACTCGCGCTGGCTCTTCTCCATCTGCTGCTTGACGCGGGTACGGATGCGTTTCTCGATCTGCAGCACGTCGATCTCGCCCTCGATGAGAGCCATGACGTGCTCCAGGCGCTCGCGTACGTCGTCGATCTCGAGGATCTTCTGCTTCTCCTCGAGCTTGAGCTGCATGTGCGCGGCGACGGTGTCCGCCAGGCGGCCGGGGGAGTCGATGCCGGCGAGCGAGGTCAGGATCTCCGGTGGGATCTTCTTGTTGAGCTTGACGTACTGGTCGAACAGCGACAGTGCCGAGCGCATCAGCACGTCGGCCTCGCGCTCGTCGTACTGCGCGCCCGGGCGGATGGTGGTCACCATGGCGGAGAAGAACGGCCCGTCGGTGATCTGCTGGATGCGGGCGCGATCGCCGCCCTCCACCAGCACCTTCACGGTGCCGTCCGGCAGCTTCAGGAGCTGCAGGATGGTGGACAGGGTGCCGACGTTGTTCAGGTCCTTCTCGGAGGGGTCGTCCACCTCGGGGCTCTTCTGGGCCACCAGCAGGATCTGCTTGCCGGCCTGCATGCCGTGGTCGAGCGCCTTGATGGACTTGTCGCGACCCACGAACAGCGGAATCACCATGTGCGGGTAGACCACCACGTCGCGCAGCGGCAGCACGGGCACCAGCATCGGCTGGCCTTCGAGCAGATCGGATTGGCGGTTTTCGGCCACGGTGTTTCCTAGTGTCAGGGTGACTGACGGATAAGCGACAGAGATGCGGCCGGCCGGACCCAGTTCAAGGGATCCAGCTTACTCTCTCGCGGAAGCCGCAAGCTGCTTCCGCTCGCGCTCGTACATTATGTAAGGCTTGTTGTCGCCGTTGATGACCGACTCGTCGATCACCACCTTGGAGACGTTCTCCATGGACGGCAGGTCGTACATGGTGTCGAGCAGCACGTGCTCGAGGATGGTGCGCAACCCGCGGGCGCCGGTCTTGCGCTCCATCGCTTTCTTGGAAGCCGAACGCAGCGCATCCTCGCGGAACTCGAGCTCGCAGTTCTCCATCTCGAAGAGCTTCTGGTACTGCTTGGTGATGGCGTTCTTGGGCTCGGTGAGGATGCGCATGAGCGCGCTCTCGTCCAACTCCTCGAGGGTCGCGACCACCGGCAGGCGGCCGACGAACTCCGGGATCAGGCCGAAGCGGATCAGGTCCTCGGGTTCCACGTCGTGCAGCACCTCGCCGACGTTCTTGATGTCGGCCTTGCCCTTGACCTCGGCCATGAAGCCGATGCCGCTCTTCTCGGTGCGGTGACGGATGATCTTCTCCAGGCCGGCGAAAGCACCGCCGCAGATGAACAGGATGTTGCTGGTGTCGACCTGCAGGAACTCCTGCTGCGGGTGCTTGCGGCCTCCCTGGGGCGGCACCGAGGCGATGGTGCCCTCGATGAGCTTGAGCAGGGCCTGCTGCACGCCTTCGCCCGACACGTCGCGGGTGATGGAGGGGTTATCCGACTTGCGCGAGATCTTGTCGATCTCGTCGATGTAGACGATGCCCGTCTGGGCCTTCTCCACGTCGTAATCGCACTTCTGCAGCAGCTTCTGGATGATGTTCTCGACGTCCTCGCCTACGTAGCCCGCCTCGGTGAGCGTGGTGGCGTCGGCGATGGTGAACGGCACGTTGAGCAGCCGCGCCAAGGTCTCGGCGAGCAGGGTCTTGCCCGAGCCCGTGGGCCCGATCAGCAGGATGTTGCTCTTGGCGAGCTCCACTTCGTCCTTGTTGCGCGCGCTGCGCACGTCGAGACGCTTGTAGTGGTTGTAGACGGCGACGGAGAGGATCTTCTTGGCGCGCTCCTGGCCGATGACGTACTGGTCCAGCACGCCCTTGACCTCCTGGGGCCGCGGCAGCTTGCTGCGGGAGGTCTGGGACTGCTCCTGCATCTCCTCACGGATGATGTCGTTGCAGAGCTCGACACACTCGTCGCACACGTACACGGAGGGCCCGGCGATGAGCTTGCGCACCTCATGCTGGCTCTTGCCGCAGAAGGAGCAGTAGAGCAGCTTGCCGTCTTCACCCTTGCCGCGCGTATCTTCGGCCATCTCTGGGTCCCCTCGTTAGGCCCCGCTTACCCGGGGCTGGCTATCACTATGGGGATTCCGGGCTTGCCCTTCAATAGCTTAGGACAAGCCCTCCCCCCGCCCGGTCTCAGGCCGCGGGGGCCTGTACCAAGCGTTTCTCCAAGACCTTGTCTATCAAGCCGTATTTCACCGCCTCGTCCCCGCCCATGAAGCGGTCCCGGTCCGTGTCCTTGGCGATCTGGTCCATGGACTGGCCGGTGTGCTTCACGAAGATGGAGTTCAGCCGCTCCCGCAGGTAGAGGATCTCCCGGGCCTGGATCTCGATGTCCGAGGCCTGGCCCTGGGCCCCACCGTGGGGCTGATGGATCATGATGCGGGAATGAGGCAGGCAGTAGCGCTTGCCCTTGGCGCCGCCGGCCAGCAGCAACGAGCCCATGCTCGCTGCCTGGCCCACGCAGATGGTGGACACGTCCGGCTTCACGAACTGCATGGTGTCGTAGATGGCGAGCCCGGCCGTGACCACGCCGCCCGGGGAATTGATGTAGACGCTGATGTCCTTGTCCGGGTTCTCGGACTCCAGGAACAGGAGCTGCGCCACCACCACGTTCGCCATGTAGTCATCGATGGGCCCGACGATGAACACCACTCGTTCCTTGAGCAGGCGCGAATAGATGTCGTAGGAGCGCTCGCCTCGGGCGGTCTGCTCCACCACGATGGGTACCAGGTTAAGGCCCTGGGTTTCCTGCATATTCTTCATAACGCTCCTGGCTTCTCGCGGTTGTCAGTCATCAATGGGCGTGATGCTCGTGATCGTGATCATGGAAGTTCATCAAGGCCTTGAAGCTGGTGGGTTTCTCGGTGACCGTGAGCTTGCCGAGCAGCCAATCGACCGCCTGCTCCTCCAGCACCACCGTCTCCACCTGTCGCATGATGTCCCCGCTGGCACGGAAACTGCGCACCGCCTCGGCGGGCTTGCTGTACTCGTTCGCCATGCGTTCCAGGCGCTCATCGACCCGCTTCGGATCCACCGCCAAGTGCTGCTCGGTGATGATCTGGCCGACCAAGAGCCCCAGGCTCACGCGGCGCACCGCCTGCTCCTCGAACAGCTCACGCGGCAGCTCCGGGGCCTTCTTGGCATCGCGCACGCCGATGCGCACCAGGGCGTCCTGGCGCAGCCGCTCGATCTCCTCGTCCACCAGCGCCTTGGGCAGGTCGAGCTTGTTGGCCTTGAGCAAGGCCTCCATCGCCTGATCCTTGAGCTTGCGGCGCACGGTATCCTCAAGCTCCCGGTTCATGTTGTCGGTCACTTCCTGACGCAGCTTGTCGACCCCACCTTCCTGGATGCCGAAGCTCTTGCAGAAAGTGTCGTCGAGCGCCGGCAGCACCTGGCCTTCGATCGCATGGGCCGTGACCTTGAAGTGCGCCTTCTTGCCGGCCATCTCGGCGGCGTGATAGTCCGCCGGGAAGTCCACGTCGAACTCGCGGGACTCGCCGGCCT
>DASYZF010000288.1:0-2332 GCA_035946515.1 Gammaproteobacteria bacterium
TCGTGCTGCTGCTGGCGCTGTCCGCCGGCCGGCTCGAACTCTTCCTGCAGACCCATCTGTCTTCCTGAACGGAGAACCCCGATGCGATCCCTGCCACGCTCGATCCTCCTGTTGATCCCGCTCACGCTCTTGGCGCCTGCCGGCGGCAGCGAGGCGGCACCCGCCCCAGCGGCGGATATCTACACGACGCTCCCGGCCGATCTCGCCGGCCTGCGCCAGGAGTTCAACGCCGGCGTCGGCAAGGTCCGGCTGCTGTACATCGTCGGGGCCAGCTGTCCCGTATGCCTGCGCGGCATGGATGACTTGGGCCGCGCGCTCGCCCCGGAACAGGACGATCCGCGCCTGCAGACCCTGGTGGTGTACGTGCCCGAGCTGCACGCGGGAGCGGCGGACATCGCACCCACGGTCTCGCTTTTGCCGGGCAAGCAGGTCTCGCGCTACTGGGATCCGGCGGGCGCCAGCGAGAAGGCGTTCGAGAGCATGCTCAAGACCCCCGGACCTGCCTGGGACGTGTACATGGTCTACGGCCCCGGACAGCGTTGGGACGGTGCCGCACCGCCGCAGCCGGATTTCTGGATGGCGCAGCTGGGCGGCATCCCCAGCGAGCGTTATCTGGATGCGGACGAGTTTGCGAAGCAGGTGCAAAGCCGCCTGGCGTCGGTCAAAGCGGGTGGGGCATGAGCGCGTCGGTGCTGGCCTGCACCATCACTTGTCCGGAATGCGGCCACGCCCGGACGGAAGAGATGCCGATGGACGCCTGTACCCGCTTCTATGAATGTACATCCTGCCGCACGCTCCTCAAACCCAAGCCTGGCGATTGCTGTGTGTTCTGTTCTTACGGCGATGTCGTCTGCCCACCGCAACAGGTGGCCGGCGACGCCTGCCGGTGCTGAAGCCGTGAAGCCCGATGGTGCCTGCGCAGTGGACGGCCGCGACCTCAGCAGCGGCTGCAAGGGCCTGCTCATCTGGGGCATCCCTATCGTGCTGCTCGGCGTCAGCGCCGGCCTCGGTGGGGTCTACCCGGTATTCGCCTGGCCGCCGCTGCTCGCCTTCATGGGCGGAGTCTGCCTGCTGAACGCCCGACGTTGCGGCCGCAGGCACTGCTACTACACCGGTCCCTATTTCCTGATCCTCGCCCTCCTATCCCTGCTCTACGGCCTGGGCCTGTTGCCGCTCGGGCCCAAGGGCTGGCAATGGCTATCGAGCGCGCTGGCCATCGGTGCGTGTATCCTGTGGTGCGTCCCGGAATGGCTCTCCGGCAGGTATGTGACCCGCCGTTAGCCGCCCGCCTTGGGTTCGAGACGATAGGGTAGAGGGATGGAGACGATCCACGTATTCCTGCATCTCGCGGTGGCGGGCATCATCGCCTTGTTCGCGCCCGTGAACCCCATCGGCACCGCCCTGGTGGTGAACCCTTTCTTCGAGCACCTGGAGGAGAAGGAGCGTCACCGCGCCGCCTCCAAGGTCACGAGTTACTGCCTCATGCTCTGCCTCACGGTGCTGCTGGTGGGCAGCTGGTTCTTCAAGCTCTTCGGCATCTCGCTGCCGGTGGTGCAGCTCGCCGGCGGCATCGTCATCTGCCACATGGGCTGGCAGCTCCTCGGCAACGACAGCAGCGCCTCCGACTCCAGCTCCTCCACGGCGGCCCTGAGCGCCGCCGACCTGGAAGACCGGCTCTTCTATCCCATCGCCTTCCCCATGACCACGGGCCCCGGCACCATCGCCGTGCTGCTCACCCTGAGCGCCAACGGCCACGCCACCCGCGGGTCCAGCTACCTCGCCAACCTGGGAGCCCTGGTGGTGGCGGTGCTCATCATCTGCCTGTCGGTATACGTGTGCCTCGCCTATGCGCCCGAGTTCCTGAAGCGCATCGGCCCCAAGGGCGGCCTGGTGCTGAACCGCATCTCCGCCTTCCTGGTGTTCTGCGTAGGCCTGCAGATCGCCACCGACGGCATCACCAACCTCATCGCCCAGGCCTCATGAACAACGAGATCCGCGTCACCGCCTATAGGGTCGAGGACCGGCCCGAGATCGAGGCCATGCTCAAGATGGCGGAGCTCGGCACCGAGGACCTCACGCCCAAGATGCTGGCGGACTTCCTGGTGGCGCGGCAGGACGGGGTGCTGGTGGGCGTCGTGGGGCTGGAGCGCCACGCCAAGTCGGGCCTGATCCGCTCGCTGGTGGTGGACAAGAGCCTCAGGGGCACCGGCCTCGGCAAGCGCCTCTTGTTCGCCATGGAAGTGCGGGCCCGGGGCCGGGGCATCAGGCAGCTCTACCTCCTCACCACCACGGCGGAGGAGTTCTTCCTGGCCCAGGACTACCGGCCCCTGGA
>DASYZF010000289.1:0-22634 GCA_035946515.1 Gammaproteobacteria bacterium
CGAGCTCGGCGCCCAGGTCCTGCAGCGCCTGCATGTCGCGCTTCTGCTGCGACTTGCTCGGGCCCTCCGGGAGGTCGTCTGCGTCATCCATAGTAGAATGTGGTCTTGACAGTTTCGGGACAGGAATCGATGCACCCCAAGTCGGACCATGATACACCGGCACTGAGCGAAGCCGGCCTGCGCGACATCGTGGGCGAGGTGCTGAAGCAGGCTCGCGCCCAGGGCGCGAGCCAGGCGGAGGCGGGCGTGAGCGTGGACGCGGGACTGAGCCTCACCGTGCGGCTGGGCGAGGTGGAGACGCTGGAGTACCAGCGTGACCGCGGTCTCGGCCTCACAGTGTATTTCGGCAAGCGCAAGGGCTCTGCCAGCACCGCCGACCTCTCGCCTGCGGCCCTGGCCGACACGGTGCGCGCTGCCTGCAGCATCGCCCGCTACACCGCCGAAGACGACTGTGCGGGTCTGGCCGACGCCGAGCTCATGGCCACTGAATTCCCGGACCTCGACCTCGACTACCCCTGGGAGCCGGCGCCGGAGGCGGTCATCGAGATGGCCAAGGTCTGCGAGGATGCGGCCCGGGGTTACGATCCGCGCATCGAGAACTCCGAGGGCGCCACGGTATCGAGCCACCGCAGCGTCCGCACGTACGCCAACAGCCACGGTTTCTGCGCCGGCACCCACAGCACCAGCCACAGCCTCACCTGCTCGGTCATCGGCAAGGCCGGCGAGAGCATGCAGCGTGACTACTGGTACAGCTACGCCCGCGACGTGCGTGACCTCGAGTCGCCGGAGGCGGTGGGTCGCAAGGCGGCGGAACGCACCGTGGCCAGGCTCGGCGCCCGCCGACTCGGCACCCGCAAGTGCCCCGTGTTGTTCGTGCCGGAACTGGCGCGGGGGCTCGTGGGCTCCTACCTCGGCGCCATGCGCGGAGGCGCGCAATACCGCCAGGCCTCTTTCCTGCTGGGTGCGGAGGGCCGGCAGGTGTTTCCGGATTTCGTGCAGTTCTCGGAGCGGCCCTTCCTGAAGAAGGCGCTGGCGAGCGCCGCCTTCGACAACGAGGGCGTCACAACCCGGGACTGGGAGCTGGTGGAGCGCGGCGTGGCCGGTACCTATCTGCTCGACAGCTATTCGGCGCGCAAGCTCAAGCGTAAGACCACGGGGCACGCCGGTGGCGTGCGCAACCTGCTGGTGCAGCCGGGCGCGCTTGATTACACCGGCTTGCTGAAGCACATGGGCCGGGGCCTAGTGGTGACGGAGCTCCTCGGCCAGGGCGTGAACGGTGTCACCGGCGATTACTCCCGTGGTGCTTCCGGTTTCTGGGTGGAAGGCGGCGAGGCGGCGTATCCGGTCGAGGAGATCACCATCGCCGGTAACCTCAAGGACATGTACAAAGGCTTGGCGGCGGTGGGCAAGGACGTGGACCTGCGCGGTTCCATCCAGACGGGATCCCTGCTGATCGGCGAGATGACCGTCGCCGGCGAATAGCACATGACAGCGACGTAAAGGAGCGGATATGCGTTACTTGTTATGCTTCTGCATCTTATTCGCACCGATCCTCGTCATGAGTGCCGAACCCACCTCCCCTGCGGCCCACCCTATCGCCATCGTGATCCACGGCGGCGCCGGCACCATCAGCCGCCAGGACATGACGCCGGAGATGGACGCGCAGTATCGGGCCGCCCTGAAGCAGGCTCTGGAGGCGGGTTACGCTGTGCTGAAGAGCGGCGGGAAGAGCCTCGACGCGGTGCAGGCCGCGATCCGGGTGATGGAAGACGACCCGCTGTTCAACGCCGGCAAGGGCTCGGTGTTCGACCATGATGGCAAGAACGAGATGGATGCGGCCATCATGGATGGTGTCACCCTCAAGGCCGGCGCCGTGGCCGGGGTGCAGCACATCAAGAACCCCATCGACCTGGCACGCCTGGTGATGGACAGGACCCCGCACGTGCTGCTCATCGGCGCGGGCGCCGAGGAGTTCGCCCGCTCCCAGCGCGTGAGCATGATGCCGGCCAGCTACTTCTACACCCAGCGCCGCTGGGATGAGCTGCAGAAGGCTCTCAAAGAGGAGAAGACCGGCGGCCCCAGCGCCTCTGCCGAGCAGTATCCCGGCACCACGGCCCGGGGCTACGGCACCGTGGGCGCCGTGGCCCTCGACAGCCGCGGTGAGCTCGCGGCGGGTACCTCCACCGGCGGCCTCACCAACAAGTACTACGGCCGGGTGGGAGACTCGCCCATCATCGGCGCCGGTACCTACGCCAACGACACCACCTGCGGCGTGTCTGGCACAGGCACCGGCGAGTATTTCATCCGGCTGGACGCCGCCAAAACCATCTCCGACCTCATGCTCTACAAGGGCATGCCGCTCGCCCAGGCGGCGGACCAGGTGATCATGCACGACCTGGTGCAGCTCGGCGGCATGGACACGGGCGGCGCCATCGCTATGGACAAGGATGGTGATATCGCCATGCCCTTCAACACCGAAGGCATGTATCGGGCTTACATAGACACCGCCGGGCACGAAGTGGTGAAGATCTACCGGGACGAATAGTCATTCCACAACACTACGAAGGAGCAAGTCATGCAATACCTGCATTTCATCAACATCTGGGCGGTGATCGTCTCCGCCGTGGTGGCGTTCGCGGTGGGCGCCGTGTGGTATTCGCCGCTGCTGTTCGCCAAGCAGTGGATGCAAGTACACGGCTACACGCCGGAGAAGCTCGCCGCCATGCAGAAGCAGTCGCAGCGCGCCTATGCGGTATCCTTCGTCTGCTTCCTGGTGATGGCCGCGGTGATGAGTTTGTTGGTAGCCATCACCCACATGAATGCCGTGACTGCCGGCATCAAGCTGGGGGCACTTTGCTGGGTGGGGTTTGCCGCCACCATCGGGCTCACTGCCAACCTGTATTCCGATAAGCCCCTCAAGGCCTTCTACATCGATGCGGGCTATCAACTCGTGTATTTCATCCTCATGGGCGCCATCCTGGCCGGTTGGCATTGAGCACCGGGGACCGGGTAGTGGGAACTGCCCGGTCCTTGCGCGCTTAGACCCTTCGGTTTCTGCCATAAGCTGATTTAACGTTTCATGGCTCGGGCCTGGGCGCGCCACCCGCGGCGCGTCATAATGACGCCCTCGGATGGGGTTAAAGACAAGCTGACGCCATGCCATTGGCTTTCGTGCTGAACCTGCTCGTCGGCGCCGTGTTCGCTGCGGCCGTCGCCTGGGCGATCCTATGGGCGCTGACGCGCGTCGCGCCTTACCTCCGCTTCAAGGGGGCTTTCTCCGATCTCACGCAGAACGCCGCCGGCGAACGGGCCCGCACCGAGCTGCGCACCACGGAGCGGGACTTGCTGCTCCTGGCCGCCGCCGCCGTCACGGCGCTGGCTGCTGCTTTCGCACTCGGGCTGCTGGGCGCGCCGCGCCTCTCCGGCCTCTGGATGTGGATTCTGTTCGGCCTCGCCTGCGCGCTCTTCGTGGCCTGGTGGGTGTTCCTGGTGCGCGGTTTCATAGCCTGGTGCCTGCGCCGCTACGCGGCCCGCTCCAGCGTCGCCCTGGCCGGCGCCCTCGGGCGCCTCGCCCTGCAGGGGCACCGGGTGTTCCACGACGTGCCCTGCGGGGGGCTCACCGTGGACCATGTGGTCATGGGCAAGCTGGGGGTCTTCGCCATCACCCTGGTGGCGCGGCGGACCGGGAAACTCGGCAACGTGGCGCGCATCAACGGTCGCTCCATCGAGTTCCAGGACGGTCATGCGCTGCTGGACACGCTCGCGCTGGCGGAGCGGGGCGCCCGCGCCCTCACGGATGCCACCGCCAAGGGCCTCAGCCACCGCATCCACGTGCTGCCGGTGGTGGCGGTGCCCGGTTGGGAGATCGCCCCATCCCAGGGTCAGGCGGGGGAAGTGTTCCTCATCAACGAGAAGAGCGCGGTGATGCTGCTGCGCGCGGCGAAACCTTCAGATCAGTTGCTGGATCAGGACGCCGCGGCCCTGCACGAGCAGCTGACGCGTCTTTGCATCAACACGGGTTTCTAGCCCAGTTCAGCCTTGAGGAAGGCGATGGCGTCGCGCCAGCCCAGCGCCGCGGCTGCCGGCGCATAGTTGGCCCGTTCCTCGCACAGGAAGGCGTGGCCGGCGCCGGGATATACGTTCAGGGTATAGCGCTTCTTGGCAGCCGATAGCGCAGCCACCACCTGCCCATGTTCGGCAGCCGTGATGCCCTGATCATCCGCGCCATATCCCAGGAACAGGGGGGCCTGCATCTGCGCCGTCTCGCCGATGGGCGGGGTGCGGCCGAACCGGTCCGGACCTGCCGCTTCCGGGGCGATGGACCCGCCGTAGAAGCCTACCGCCGCCTTGAGACGCGCCGGATGGCGGCAGTTGATGAGATAGGCCAGGCGTCCGCCCATGCAGAAGCCGATGACACCCAACGCGTCGCCGCTCACCTGAGGCTGCTTCCCCAGCCAGTCGAGAGCTGCCAGCGACTCCTTGAGCAAGGCCTCGTCCTTCAAGGTGGTGATCTTCGCCATGGCGGCCTGGCCATCGGTGTAGGGGATGAGGTCGCCGTGGAAGAAGTCCGGCGCCAGGGCCGTGAAACCCGCGTCCGCCAGCCGGTCGCAGGCGCCGCGGATGTGGCCGGTTATTCCGTAAGCTTCCATGAATACCAGAACGCCTGGGGCAGGGGCTTTGCTCTTCGGAAAAGCCACGTAGCCTTCTAGGCCTGGAGCGATCTCTGCATTGTTTTGCTCGTGCATGGGATTCTCCAGGGTTCCTATTTATCCAGCACGGCGGCGGGTTCGTGCTCACCGCTCTCCTCGGGATGACGGCGCAGGCGTTCCGACAGGTGTTCCATGGCCACGTAGAACGCGGGGGTCACGAACAGGGTGAGCATCTGGGAGAAGATGAGCCCTCCCACCGTAGCGATACCCAGCGGCCGGCGCGCTTCGGCGCCCATGCCCATGCCGAGGGCGATGGGCAGGGTGCCCAGGATGGCGGCGAGGGTGGTCATCATGATGGGGCGGAAGCGCACCACGCAGGCCTCGATGATGGCATCGCGGGCCGAGAGGCCCTGCTCACGCCGCAGCTGCAGGGCGAAGTCCACCATGATGATGCCGTTCTTCTTGACCAGGCCCACCAGCATGATGAGGCCCACGAAGCTGAAGATGTTGAGCTCCTGGCCGAACAACAGCAGCGACAGCAGCGCGCCCACCATGGCGAGCGGCAGCGCCGTGAGGATGGTGATGGGGTGGATGAAGTGCTCGTACAGGATGGCGAGCACCATATAGATCACCAGGATGGTGATCAGCAGCAGGATCGGCAGATCCACCATGGACTGCTTGAAGGTCTGGGCGTTGCCGGCGAAGCTGCCGGTGATATCGGAGGGCAGGGTGCTGCGCCCCAGGGCCTCGATGCGCGAGGTCACGGTGCCGAGGGAGATGCCGGGAGCCAGGTCGAAGGACATGGTGACCGAGGGCAGTTGCGCGAAATGGCTCACCTGCAGCGGGCCTACGCTGGGGGTGATGTCGGCCACGGCCCGCAGCGGCACCAGGTTGTTGTTCGCACCGCGCACATATAAGGCGTTCAGGGCGCTGATGTCGGTCTGGTACTGGGGCGCAAGCTGCATCATCACCCAATACTCGTTGGTGGCGCCGTAGATGGTGCTCACCTGCTGGCCGCCGTAGGCGTTGTACAGCACCGTCTGGATCTCCTGCGGCGTCACGCCGAGGGTCGAGGAAGCCTCGCGGTTGATGCTCACGTTGATCTGGGGGTTGTCGAGCTGCAGGTCGCTGCTCACATCCTCGATGCCCGGGACCTTGTCGAGTTCCTTCTCGAACTTCGGCGCGGCGGCATACAGGCCGTCGATGTCCGGGCCCTGCAGCACGTATTGGTACTCGGCGTTGCTGCCGATGGATCCGACGTTCACCGCCGGCGGGTTCTGGAAGTACACCTGCATGTCGTGGATGGGTGCCACGGCCTTGCGCAGTTCCTCCAGGATGTCGTCGGCCTTCTGGCGCTGGCCCATGGGCTTCAAGCCGATGAACAGTCGGCCCACGTTGGTGCCGGCGGAACCGCCGAAACCCTGGCCGGCGCTGGACATCATCGCCTGCACCCCCGGGTTCTCCTGGGTGGTGCGGGCTACCGCCTGCTCCATGCCGTTCAGTTCGTCGAAGGTGATGCCCTCGGGAGCCTGGGTGTTGGCGAGCACCTGGCCCGTGTCCTCGCTGGGGATGAAGCCCTTGGGCACCACGGCGAACAGTGCGAAGGTGATGAGCAGCAGCAGGCCGGCCACCCCCAGCATGGTGCGCCAGTGATCCACCGCCCAGGTGAGCCCGGTGCGGTAGGTGTCGCGGGCCCGGTCGAAGCCCTTCTCGAGGACGGTGTAGAGCTTGCCGTGGCGCTCGCTGTCCTTGAGGAAGCGGCTGCACAGCATGGGCGTGAGCGTGAGCGACACGAAACCCGAGATCAGGATGGCGATGCCCACCGTCATGGCAAACTCGCTGAACAGGCGCCCCACGATGCCGCCCATGAACAGGATGGGGATGAACACCGCCACCAGGGACAGGGTCATGGACACCACCGTGAAGCCGATCTCCTGGCTGCCGAGCAGGGCGGCGCGCATGCTGGGCTCGCCATGCTCCCGGTAGCGAACGATGTTCTCCAGCACCACGATGGCATCGTCCACCACGAAACCCACCGCCAGGGTGAGCGCCATGAGCGAGAGGTTGTCCAGGCTGAAACCAGCCAGCTGCATGATGGCGAAAGTGCCGATGACCGAGGTGGGCAGGGCCAGGGCGCTGATCAGGGTGGCGCGCAGGTTGCGCAGGAACATGAAGATGACGCCGATCACCAGCACGATGGCCAGCATCAACGTAGTACGCACGTCGCCGATGGACCCCTGGATGAAGTCGGCGCGGTTGTAGAGGACGTGGATGACGGTGTCGCCGGGGGCCTCGCGGGTGAGCGCGGGCAGCAGCGCCTTCACCGCGTTGGTGACCGCCACGGTGTTGGCGCCGGGCTGGCGCTTGACCGCCAGCACCACCGCCGGCCTCAGCTTGCCGTGGTCGTCGTTCGCGTTCGAATAGGTGGTGAGCTGCTTGTCCTGCTGGATGCCGTCCCGGGCGTAACCGATGTCCGAGAGGTGCACCGGCGCGCCGTTCTGGTAGGCCACGATCATGTGGTTGTAGGCGGCGGCGTCCATCAGCTGGCCGTTGCTCTGCACCGTGTAGGTGTGGGCGCTGCCGTAGAGGGTGCCGGAGGGCAGGTTGGTGTTGTTGGTCTGGATGGCGCTCGCCACCGTATCGAGCGACAGGCCACGGGCGGAGAGCGCATAAGGGTTGATGTAGATGCGTGCCGCGTACTGGTAGGAGCCGAACACCAGCACCTGGGCCACGCCGTTGATCTGCGAGAGCTCCTCGGCGACGCGCGTCTCCGCATACTCGTCCAACTTGGTGAGCGGGATGCTGTTGCCGGTGAGCGCCAGGTAGATGATGCCGTAGTCGGCCGGGTTCACCTTGCGCAGCGTGGGCGGCGTCGGCATGTTGACCGGCAGCTGGCGGATGCTCTGGGAGATGGCGGTCTGCACGTCCTGGGCCGCAGCGTCGATGTTGCGCGACAGGTCGAACTGGATCGTGATGTTGGTGTTGCCGGTGGTGTTGGTCGAGTTCATCGACGTCACGCCGGCGATGGTGCTGAACTGGCGTTCCAGCGGCGTCGCCACGGAGGAGGCCATGGTCTCCGGGTTGGCGCCCGGCAGGCTGGCAGACACGTTGATGGTGGGGAAGTCCACGCTCGGGAGCTCGCTCACCGGCAACGCGGTGTAGGCGAACATGCCGAACACCAGCAGCGCCGCCATCACGACCGTGGTCATGACGGGGCGGTGGATGAAGGGTGCGGAGATGTTCATTGCGTGCCGGGCAGCGAGACGATGGGGGCGGGAGGCGCCTCGTCGGTGCCCGCGGTCACGGTCATGCCGGCGCGCAGGTTGCGTGGCACCCGGATGATGAGGGTCTCGCCGCCCTTGAGGCCGGAGGAGACCACGGCCAGGTCGCCGATCTGCCGGTCTATCTTGATGTCCTGCTGCTCGGCCTTGCCGTCCTCCACCAGGTACACGTAGTTGCCGTCCTGGCCGGTGAGCACGGCGCTCTGGGGCACCACCACCGCATCGGCCTGCACCGCGAGCTGCAGGGTCACCCCCACATACTGGCCCGGCCAGAGCTGCTCATGCTGGTTCGGCAGGCTGGCCTTGAACATCACCGTGCCGGTGCTGGTGTTGATGGCGTTATCGATGAACACCAGGCTGCCCTGGTCCAGGTTGCCGCTGCCGTCCTCGCGGGTGATGAGCACCTTGAGCGCATGCTTGGCGTCGTATTCGCGGATCTGGGGCAGGAACTGCTGCGCGAGGTTGAACTGCACCTGGATGGGCTGCATCTGGTTGATGACCACGAGCGGGTTGGCGTCGGTGACGGCCAGGATGTTGCCGGACTTCACCGCCAGGCTGCCGGTGCGGCCGGAGATGGGCGCGCGGATGTCGGTGTAGCCGAGGTTGATCTGGGCCTGCTGGTAGGCGGCCTGGTCCTGGTCGGCGGTGGCCTGGGCGTCGTCCAGTTCCTGCTGGGTGGCGTAGTCCTGCTTCGCGAGCGGCGCCAGCCGGTCGGCGTTGGCCTTGGCGTTCTCCCAGGCAGCCTTGGCGGAGGCGAGCGCCGCCTGGAAGGGCGCCGGATCGATGAGGAACAGGCGTTGCCCTTGGGTGACGTACTGTCCTTCCGTGAAGTACACCTCCTTCAGCATCCCGGAGACCTGCGGCCTGATCTGCACCGTGTGCAGCGGCAGCACCTGCCCCACGGCCGAGAGCGTCATGGGCATGGACTTCACCTGCACCCTGGTCATGGCCACGGTGAGGTTGTCCACGTCGTCGTGGCGGCGGCTGGCGCGGGCGTTGCTCACCACCCGCAGCACCACGAGCAACAACAACACGGCGCTCGCGCCGCCGATGATCCAGAAGGTCTTGCGTTTAGCCGTCACGGCGACTCCGTCGTTTCCTTGGGGGCGTCGAGGCCGCCCACTGCATGTCCCATCGCCGCCTGGGCGGCGAACCAATTGAGGCGGGCCTGGACCTCCTGCACGCGCGCGTTGGCGAGGGTCGCCTGCGCGCTCAGCACGTCGAGGATGCTGTCCAGGCCGGTCTTGTAACGGGCATTGGCCACGTCCGCGGCCTGCTGTGCGCTCTTGAGCTGCGTCTCCGCCGTGTCCAGGCTGGCGACGGCGGTATGCATGTTCTGATAAGCCTGCCACACTTCGAGTTGCACCTGCTGCACCAGCTGCTGGGTGCTGGCCTGGGCCACGTCCACCGCGGCCTGGGCCTTGCGGTTCGCGGCCTGGTTCGCGAATCCGGAGAACAACGGGAAGCTCAAGCTGAGCCCGGCATCATAGGTGTTGGCGGTGTTCTTCTGGCCGCCGATCTCGGTGGTGTCCCGGCCCGCGCTGCCGCTCAAGCTCAGGGAGGGCAGGCCCTGGCCTTCCGCCGCTTCCAGGCCGGCCACCGCCGCTTGCTCCTGGGCTTTGGAGGCGAGCAGCTCCGGCCGCGCCTGCGCGGCCTTCTCGAGCAGTTCGTGCACGCCCTCCGCGGGCATCGTCGCCGTCACCTGTTTCTCCAGGCTGGCGAGCGGCAGGTCCGTGTCGGCGTCATAGCCTACCGCCACCGCCAGCTGTCCGCGGGCCACGGCGGACTGACCCTGGGCGGTCTGGAGGTTGAGCTTCGCTCCCGCGAGTGCCGCCTCCGCCTGGTAGACGTCGCCGATGGTGGCGAGACCGGAATCCTTGCGCTTCTGGGCGGCATCCAGGCTCGCGCTGGCGTCCTGCACGCTCTCGCTGTCGGCCTCCACCAGGGCCTGGAGGCCCAGCACCTGGTAGTAGTCCTGTTCCACGGTGAGGATGAGGTCCTGCATGGTCTGGTTTGAGGAAAGCTGCGCTGCCGTGAGCGAGAACTTGGCGGCGTCCACGGAGCCCGAGCGGGTGCCGAAATCCCATAGCAACCAGCTTAAGGACAGGCTCGGGCCGTAGTCGGTCTCGTAGGGGCCGAGCACGCCCGTGGAGGTTGCGCTGTGGGAGCGCTGGATGCCGTAGGCGAGCGTCAGCTGCGGCCAGTAACCGGCCCGGGCCAGTTCCAAGCCCGCCTCGCTGCCGCGGATCTCGGCCCAAGCGATCTGGGTGGAGGGGTTGTTGGAGAGCGCGAGGTCCGTGAGCCGCACCAGAGTGAGAGGTTGATCGAAATGCGGTACCCTCCCGGCCGCGAGGGCAGGGATGGCCAGCAGGCAGCCGGCCACGGCGGAGGCGATCCTGGTCAGCGCCATGGTGCGGGTCGGGATGGCGTTCGTGGGGCATTCATCGGGCGTCACTCTGAGATGCGGGAACGCGGCGGAAGTTCACTGCGTTGTTTAGGCGGCTATTTTCCCATCTCACCGTGGGCGCTGTCTCGACGTTACACTTTGATACAAAACCGGCCACTCTGCACGCGCGCAAGCCCGGAGCGACGGATAGAATCTTCACCGGAAAAAGCCCGAGACCCATGTCGCAAACATGACAGCGGCCGACAACATCCTGGTGGTGGACGACGACGCGGAGATCCGTGCGTTGCTCTCCGAATACCTCACCCGTGAGGGTTACAAGGTGACGACGGTGCCGGACGGGCGCGCCATGGACGAGGCCCTGGAGGACCAGCGTTTCGACCTCGTGGTGCTGGACCTGATGCTGCCCGGCGAGGACGGCATCTCCCTGTGCCGCCGCCTGCGCGCCAAGTCCATCCTGCCCGTCATCATGCTCACCGCCCGTGGCGAGGAGGCCGACCGCATCACCGGCCTCGAGACCGGTGCCGACGACTACCTGCCCAAGCCCTTCAATCCGCGCGAGCTCCTGGTCCGCATCCAGAGCGTGCTGCGCCGGGCGCGCACCCTGCCCGAGAACCTCACGCCGGAGCAGGCGCGGCGTTTCAGTTTCGCCGGCTGGCACCTCGACACCGCCACGCGCCAGCTGGTGTCGCCCACGGAGGTGGTGGTGCCGCTCTCCGGAGCCGAGTACCGCCTGCTGCTGACCTTCCTGCACCATGCGGGCGAGGTGCTGAGCCGCGACCGGCTCACCGAGATCATCCGCGGCCGCGGCAGCCACATGCCCTTCGACCGCAGCATCGACGTGCAGGTGAGCCGGCTGCGCCAGCGCCTGGGCGACGACGGCCGGGTGCCGGCGCTGATCCGCACCGTGCGCGGCGAGGGCTACCTGTTCGCTATCCCGGTGGACGTGCAGGCGTGATCCGGCTCTGGCCGCGCTCGTTGTTCGGCCGCCTGAGCCTGGTGCTGGCCACGGGGCTCATCCTGGCGCAGCTCATCAGCGCCGCCATCACCCTGTCCGAGCGCGACGAGGCCCTGTTCCACTTCAGCGACGCCCAGTGGGCGCAGCGCATCGCCCAGACGGTGCGGCTCATGGATTCCCTGGACAGCCCCGAACGCCGGCGCATCGCCAGCATCGTCACCACCCCGCGCCTGCTGGTGAGCCTGAGCAAGGATCCGCCGGTGCAGGGCGAGCCCGATCCCCAATCCGAGGATTACCTGGCGAGCCTCAAGGAGCTCTTCGGTGACACCCATCAAGTGCGGGTGGTGCGCGCCGAGCGCACGCCCCAGGAGGCGGTGGCCGGTGTGCCGGCGACGCTGGATGCGCCGCGCGTCGCCCGCAGCGAGCACGTCATCACCCAGGTGCGGCTCACGGACGGCAGCTGGGTGAGCTTCGACCACCCGCGCCCCTGGAGCGTGGGTCAGCGGCCTTACCGGATGCTATACGGGCTCGCCGTGCTGCTCGGCGCGGTGCTGCTGCTCTCCTTCCTGGCGGTGCGACGCCTCACGCGGCCGCTCTCGCTCCTGGCCAACGCCGCCGACGCCCTGGGCCGGGACCTGGACCGGCCGCCCTTGCCGGAGCAGGGGCCGCTGGAAGTGCGCGCCGCCATCGCGGCCTTCAACACCATGCAGGCGCGTCTGCGCGACTATATATATGAGCGCACCCGCATCCTCACCGCCGTGTCCCATGACCTGCGCACCCCCATCACCCGCCTGCGCCTGCGGGCCGAGCTCTTGGGCGATGAGGCCCTGAAGACCAAGTTCGTGCATGACCTGCAGGAGATGGAGAGCATGACGAGCGCCACGCTCGCCTTCCTGCGCGGCTTCGAGGAACGTGAAGCGGTGCAGAGCGTGGATGTGATGGCCTTGCTCGAGAGCCTGCAGACCGATTCCCTGGACATGGGTTACGACGTGAAGCTCGAGGGCCGCCTGGAGCGACCGGTGCTGCTCCGGCCCCGGGCGCTCAGGCGCTGCCTCGACAACCTGGTCACCAACGCCGTGCGCTACGGCCGCGGCACGGTGACGGTGTCGGTGGAGGCGAAAGGGCGGGGCGCGATGATCTGCGTGCGCGACCGGGGTCCCGGCATCCCCGCGGCGGAGCTGGAGAAGGTGTTCGAACCTTACTACCGGCTCGAAGGCGCGCGCAGCCGCGAGGGCGGCGGCACGGGGCTGGGCTTGAGCATCGCCCGCAACATCGCCGAGCTCCATGGCGGCAGCCTGTTGCTGCGCAACCATCCCGCAGGCGGGCTGGAAGCGGTGCTCACCCTGCCGGGCACTCAGGAATCCTGAACCAGGCTCTCGCCGCGGGACTTCGCGGCCATCAATTCGTCCAGTTTCCCGGTCACGTCCGCCACGGCGATGCAGTCCATGGCGGCGGGATCCCGCACCCGCGTACCCCAGGAGGCGGCGTCCGGCGTCTCGTGGTTGAAGCGGGCGAGGGCGTCGGGATAGCGGTCCACCCGCCAGCGCTGGCTCATATAGGGACCGGCCCGGTCCGGATTGGTGGTGGCGTAGAGGCCGATCACCGGGATGCCGGCGGCGGTGCCCATGTGCACCGGCCCCGAGTCCGGCGACACGAGCACCGTACCCCGGCCCAGGAGCCCCATGAGCTGTTTCAGGCTGGTCTTGCCCACGAGGTTCGCCACCGGCGCCTTGGACAGGGCGGTGATGCGCTCGCCGTAGGCCTTCTCGATCTCGCTCGAGCCGCCCGTCACCAGCACCTTGAGGCCGTGCTTGTCGGCCGCGTGCTCGGCCACAGCCGCGTAGTACTCCGGCTGCCAGCTGCGCCAATTGCGGAAGCGCGGGTTGGCGCAGGGGCTGATGATGAGCGCTCCGATGCCGTCCGGTATCTGCTCCTTGGCGAAGGCGCGGGCTTCGTCGGGCACCGGGATGTCCCAGCGCAGGCGGTGCTCGGCGATGCCGAGCGCTTCGGAGAAACCGAACAGGCTGTCCATCACGTGCTGGCGCGGCTTGTACCAGATGCGCTTGTTGGTGAACAGCCACTGGAAGTCATGGGCGCGCTGCCGGTCGAAACCCAGGCGCACCGGCGCCTTCACCGCCAGGCTCGCCACGCTGGCGCGCAGGGACATCTGCATGTGCAGCAGCAGGTTGAAGCGCCGCCCCTTGAGCTCGCGGCGCAGCGCCGTGTAGGCGCCCAGGCCTTTGGATTTGTCGAAGATGATAAACTCGATGCCCGGTATGTCGCCCACGAGGCTCGCTTCGAGCTTGCCGATGATCCAGGTGATGCGCGTGGTGGGCCAGGCGGCCTGCAGCGTGCGCACCACCGGCAGCGTGTGGCACACGTCGCCCACCGCCGAGAGGCGCAGCACGCAGAGCGATTCAGGCGCGGGAGTGGTTACCTTGACCATGTCGGGGTTGGTGGGATGACAGCGCGAACTCTGTCGGCGGGACCGACGACCATCCTATACGATGACACACTGGTAAGCCACGCGGACGACGCGTTGTTCACGGCGGCGGAGCGCGCGGTGGCGGTCGGCGGCCGCGGTGCGGCCTGGATCATCCGGGATGGCGAGGAGGACTGGGTGCTGCGCCATTACCGGCGCGGTGGATTGCCGGCACGTTTCGTGGCCGATACCTATATATGGAGGGGGCTCGAGCGCACCCGCCCCTGGCGCGAGTGGCGGCTCCTGGCCGAACTGCATTCCCGGGGCCTGCCGGTGCCGCGGCCGGTGGCGGCGCGGGTGCAGCGCCAAGGCTTGGGGTATCGCGGCGACCTCATCACCCGGCGTATCCCCGGCGCCCGTTCCCTGGGCGAACTGCTCGCGGCCGGTCATGATGCCATCCCCTGGAAGGAAGTGGGGGCATGCGTCTGCCGCCTGCACCAGGCCGGCGTCTGGCACGCGGACCTGAACGCCCACAACATCCTGGTGGACCAGGCGGGCCTCGTCTGGATCATCGACTTCGATCGCGGCGAATGGCGCACCGATTACGGCCATTGGCGTCAGTCGAACATGGACCGCCTGCAACGTTCCCTGCGCAAGTTAGCTACCGACCCGGCTGTACTCCACAAGGCCTGGGCCGCGTTGTTGGATGGGTACGCCGCGCAGGGGTAGCATGACGATGCAGAGGGTCAAACGGGGAGTCTCGGGCATGCGCATCGCGCCGTGGCTGATCTTGGCGGCCTCGACGGCGCTCGCTGCATGCGGCCATTCGGAACCGCCAGCCCCTGCCCCTGCGGCGGCGACTTCTCCCGCCGCTCAGCCTGCGACTACGGTACCGGCGGCCTCCACCAAGCCCGCCGCTCCGGCAGCGACGGTCCCGGCCGTGACTTCCGTCGCCGCCGCCAGCACGGCCGCCGCCCCTGCGGGCGCGACCGCCGCGGGTCCGGAACAGGCCGGCAGCGTCGCACTCGCCCAAGGCAGCGTCACGGACCAGGCCACCGACGGCAGCAGCCGGCATCTCAAGGACGGCGACGTGGTGTATCCGGGTGATTCCTTCACCCTGGGCGACGACAGCTACCTCGATCTGGATCTCGAGGACGGCGGCCGCATCCTGCTGCGCCCGGACACGAGTTTCCAGATCCAGGAATACCATTTCGATCCGGACGCCCATCCCGCGGCCGGGGAACAACCCCTGCTGGCCACCTCCCAGCAGCAACCGGAGAACGCCTTCTTCAAGCTGGTGAAAGGCGGCCTGCGCGCGGTGGACGGCCTCATCGGCCAGAGCCATCCCCAGAACTACGGCATCAACACGCCCGTGGCCACCATCGGCGTGCGCGGCACCGCCTTCGACGTACGTTACTGCGGCGATGACTGCAAGGACGAAGCGGATGCCACCGGTGCACCCCAGAACGGTCTCTACACCGCGGTGAGCGACGGCTCCATCGCCGTCAAGAACGACGGCGGCGAGACCGTGACGAAGGCCGGCGAATACAGCTACGTGCAGACGCGCAAGGCCGTGGCGCAGCGCATGGATCATGCCCCGCGCGCCCTGCGGCACATGTCCCTGCCGCCCGCACTCAAGGCCCGTGCCGACAAGAACCGCCAGGTGATACAGCAGAAGCGCCAGGCGCGCCGGCAGCAGGTGCTGGAGCAGCGCCGCCAGCAGGCGGCGGGCAAGCCGAAACCCGAACAAGCCAAGGCACCCCCAGCCGGCAAGCAGTCGGGGACCCCGGCCGAACGCCGGCAGCAGCGCATGGAGCAGCGGCAGGAGCGCAAGGAGAACGCGCGCCAGCAACGTGAACAGCAGAACCGTCGGCCCGAGGCCGGGGGCGGGCAACGGCCCGAGCGGACCGAACAGCCCCAGCGACGGGATCGGCAGCAGGAAACCGCCCCCGAGTCACGCCGGGAGCGCCGTCAGCAACGCCTGCAGCAGATGCAGGAAAAGCGCGAGGAGCGTCAGGCCGGGAAGGCTGGTGGCGAGCAGCGGCTGAAGCGCGACCAGCAAGACAAGGGCGTGTGCAAGGACAAGAAGAAAAAGAGGAAACGCAAGAACAAGGATGGCTGCGGCGACGGCTGAGCGCCGCTCAGTCCCGCGGCACGACCTTGAAGCGGTCGTGTATCCAGAGATATTGTTCCGGGGCTTCACGGATGCAACGCTCGAGCCAGGCATTGACCTTGAGCGCGTCGGCTTCGGGGTCGTCGGAAGGGACGCCTGCCAGCACCGGCCCCAGCTTGAGGCGGTAACCCCCGGTGCCCGGCAGCCGCCGGCCGAAGAAGGGCACCACCGGTGCGCCGCTGGTCTTGGCGAGACGCGTGAGCACGATGTTGGTGGGGGCGGGGATGCCGAAGAACGGCACCATGCGGCTGTCCTTGCCGCGATAGCCCTGGTCGGTCGCATACCACACGGGTTTGCCTTCCTTGAGGCTCTTCAGGAGCTGGCGCACCTCGTTGCGGGGGATGGCGCGTTCGAAGAGCTTCTCCCGGCTCACCCGCATCACGTGCTCGATCACCGGGTTCTGGATGGGCCGGTACATGAGGTGCAGGTCCGTGTGCATGCCGAGTAGCCGGCCGCAGACTTCCAGGGTGGTGAAGTGGGCACTTAACAGAATCACGCCCTGGCCTTCGGCGCGGGCTGCCTGCAGATGCTCGAGGCCTTCGATGGTGCACCAGCGCTCGAGACGCTCCCGGCTCGCCCACCAGCAGAGCCCGAACTCCATGAAGGCCATCCCCAGGGAATCGAAATGCCGCAACGCCAGTTCCCGGCGTGCCCCGGCGTCCAACTCCGGGAAGCAGCGTTCCAGGTTCACGAGGGCGATCTGCCAGCGGCGCCGGGCCAGGAGCCTGAGCGCCTGCCCCATGACGCGGCCGATGGCGAGCTGCGCCCCGAGCGGCAAGAAGATGGCGACGCGCATGAAGCCCAGCAGCAGCCAGGTGGGCCAATAGCGGGGATGGAACAGGTCGCGCTTCATGCGTCGCGTTCAGCTGCGTTCATCGTGCCAGTGTACTGGCGTGCTGCGCCGCGGTACAGGGTTCCGCGGCTCACATGCTATGATTCTCCGCGGTTTTCCACGCCGTTTCCGGGGTTTGCATGCAGCTCAGCGTCCCGCAGTTCGATGGTGTGCGCGTCCTGGTGGCGGGCGATGTGATGCTCGACCGCTACTGGTTCGGCGCCACCCAACGCATCTCCCCGGAGGCGCCGGTGCCGGTGGTGCATGTGCGCGACACCGAGGAGCGGCCCGGCGGCGCCGGCAACGTGGCGGTGAACCTGGCGAGCCTGGGCGTGCATTGCAGCGTGCTCGGCATCACCGGCGACGATCCCATCGCCGATAACCTGGCGGCCGCCATGGAGCGGCGCGGCGTGCACTGCCGCTTCACGCGCCTGAAACAGGCTTCCACCATCACCAAGCTCAGGGTGCTCTCGCGCCACCAGCAGCTCATCCGCCTCGACTTCGAGGAGAGCTTCGGCCGCTTCGATGGCGCGCCGCTCCTGCCGGCCTTCAAGGCGGAGCTCGAGGACGCCCAGGTCGTGGTGCTCTCGGACTACGGCAAGGGCAGCCTCTCGGCGGTGCAGGAATTGATCGCCGCCGCCCGGGCCGCCGGCAAGCCCGTGCTGGTGGACCCGAAAGGCCGGGACTTCGGCAAGTACCAGGGCGCGAGCCTCATCACTCCCAACCTCTCGGAGCTGGAGGCGGTGGTGGGCGAGTGCCCGGACGAGGCCGCCATCATCGCCAAGGGGTCGAAGCTCCGGGACGAACTGGGCCTGCAGGCGCTGCTGGTGACCCGCAGCGAGCACGGCATGACCCTGCTCGAGGCCGGCAAGCCGCCGCTGCACCTGCCCACCCAGGCCCTGGAGGTCTCGGACGTGACCGGTGCCGGTGACACCGTGATCGCCGTCTTGGCGGCAGGCCTGGGCGCTGGCCTCGGTTTCGCCGGCGCCGCGGCCCTCTCCAACCTCGCGGCCGGCATCGTGGTGGGCAAGCTCGGAGCCGCCACCGTCACTTCCACCGAACTCAGGCTCGCCGCCCACAGCCGCAGCGGCAGCGGCGTGCTCTCGGAGGCGGCGGTGGCCGATGCGGTGGCCCATGCCCGTAGCCAGGGCGAGCGCATCATCATGACTAACGGCGTGTTCGACATCCTGCATGCGGGTCACGTCACTTACCTGGAAGCCGCACGCCGGCTCGGCGACCGTCTCATCGTGGCGGTGAACGACGATGCCTCCGTGAAACGCCTGAAGGGCGAGAGCCGGCCGGTGAACAGCCTCGCGGACCGCATGAAGCTGCTCTCCGCCCTGTCCTGCGTGGACTGGGTCACGCCTTTCTCGGAGGACACCCCCGAACGGCTGATCTGCAAGCTGCTGCCGGACGTGCTGGTGAAGGGCGGTGATTACCGGGCCGAGGACGTGGCCGGGTACAAATGCGTCACCCAGAACGGCGGCAAGGTGGAGATCCTGCCCTTCGTGGAAGGCCTCTCCACCTCCAACGTGATCAACGCCATCAAGAAGAGACCTTAGGTCTCGTGCGCTTCCTCTACACGCTCGTCCTCCTCTTCCTCCTGCCCGTGGCGTTCCCGTGGCTGGCTTGGCGGAGCCTGCGCCAGACGGGCCGTATGGACAGCTGGGGCGAGCGCCTCGGCAGTTCGCCGCTGCTCCAGCCGGGCACCGCCATCTGGGTGCACGGCGCCTCGGTGGGGGAGATCCGCGCCGCCGCACCCCTGGTACAGACCCTGCATCGCCAGTATCCGGACCGGCCCATCCTGGTCACCACCTTCAGCGCCACCGGGCGCCGTCATGCGCGCCAACTCTTCGGCGACAAGGTGATGGTCTCGCTCCTGCCTTACGACCTGCCGTTCTTCGTCAGCCGCTGGCTCAACTGCACCCGGCCGGCGCTGGCGGTGATCATGGAGACGGAGATCTGGCCGAACCTCTACGCCGCCTGCGCCAAGCGCCGCATCCCCCTCCTGCTGGTGAGCGCGCGCATGTCCGAGCGCGCTTACTCGCGTTACCACCGCTACGCCTCCCTGGTGCGTGGTGCCCTGGGATGCGCGAGCGCCATCGCCGTGCAGAGCCCCGCGGACCTGGAGCGTTTCCGGGCGCTCGGCGCCGAGGAATCCACGCTCGCGGTCATGGGCAACCTCAAGTTCGACATCAACGTCACCGACGAGATGCTGGCATCCGGCAAGGCCATACGGGAGAAGCTCTTCGGTCGCCGCAAGGTGCTGGTGGCGGGCAGCACCCGGGAGGGGGAGGAGCCCCTGTTGCTGGAAGCGTTCCGCAAGCTGCTGCTGCGACAGCCCGAGAGTGTGCTGGTGTTGGCGCCGCGCCATCCGGAGCGGGCCACGGCCGTGGCCGCCATCATCAGCAGCGCCGGCTTCGCCTTCCGCCGCCGCAGCGCCGGTGACACGCCGGTAGGTCCTGGCGAAGTGTTGCTGTTGGATCTCCTCGGCCAGCTCATGAAGTTCTTCGCCGCGGGGGACGTGGCCTTCGTGGGCGGCACGCTCGTGCCCGTGGGCGGCCACAACCTGCTGGAGCCCGCGGCTCTGGGCCTGCCGGTGCTGGTGGGCCCGCACCTCGAGAACGTGAAGGACGTGGCTGAGATGATGCACGAGGCCGGGGCGCTCACGGTGGTGCAGGACGCCGATTCCCTGGCCGCCGCCGCGGTCTGGCTGTTCGGCAACGACGCCACCCGCGAGAGCATCGGCGAGGTGGCGCGGGAGAAGGTGCTGGAGAACCGCGGCACCCTGGACCGGGCGTTGGCACTGGTGAAGGCGAACCTGCCACGGCACTGAGCGGTTTCCAGTGCGCATAAAAAAACGCCCGGCCTTGAGCCGGGCGTTCCATTTCCACTTCCTGGTCTGTCTTAGCGCTTGGGAGGGGTGCTGGCCGGCGGGGTCGTGCTGCCCGCGGCGGGAGCCGCCGACGGAGCCGGAGCGGCCGCGGCAGGGATGGCGGAGGTGCCCGCCGCCGGCGCCATCTCGGTGCCGTTCTCCAGGGTGCTCGTATCCATGCCCATGCTGTCACCGGGGGCCTTGACCTGTAGCACCGTGTTCATCTGCTTCAGATCACCCTCATTGAGGTTGCCGGCCGCCTGCTTCAGCTGCAGCACGTTTTCCAGGTAGGTATAGCGGGCGTTGGCGAAGTTCGTCTGGGCGGTGAGCAGGTTCTGGCGCGCGGTGAGCACGTCCACGATGGTGCGGGTGCCCACCTGCATACCGGTCTCGGTGGCGTCCATGGAGGTCTGGTTCGACTTCACCGACTGCTTCAGCGCATTCACCTGGGAGATGCCCGTGAGCACCCCGAGGTAGGCGGTGCGCGCCTGCTGCTCCGTCTGGCGGGTCACGAGTTTCACGTTGTCTACGGCCGCGTCGTACTGGCGCTGGGCCTGGGTGACCTGGGCATTCACGCTACCGCCGGAGAACAGCGGGAAGCTGGCCGAGACCATCCACTGGCGCTGGCGGATGTCGAAGGTGTTGAACGGGCTTCCGGAAGAGTTGTCGCGGCCGTAGCTGAAACTGCCGGTGACGGTGGGCAGTTCGCCGGCACGTTTGATGCCGATGCCGGCGGAGGCCGCGTCCGCTCCGGCCTGGGCGGCCATGAGGTTGGGGTTCTGCTTCAGGGCCTGGTCCACCCACTGCTGGGCGCTGGACGGATCCGGCGATTTCAGCGGCATGTCGGGGGAGGGTTCCAGCAACTCACCCGCCGGTTGGCCGGTGATGGCACGCAGGCTCTCCTCGGCATTGGTGACCTGCTGCTCAGCGTTGATCTCGTTGGCCACCGACTGGTCGTAGGCGGCCTGGGCCTCCTGTACGTCGGTGATGGCGCTCATGCCCACGTCGTACTTCTCCTTGGCCTGCTCCAGCTGTTTGCTGTTGGCCTCGGTGGCGGCGTGGTCCGCGGCCAGGGTGTCGCGGGCATTGAGCACGTTGAAATAAGCAGTGGCGGTGCGCAACACCAGCGACTGCTGTGCGGACACCCAGTTGGCCTCGGCCTGTGCGGCGCTGGCATCTGCCTGCTCGATGTTGTTCCAGGCGGCCCAGTCGAAGATGGCCTGGGTCAGCTTCACGCCGTACTGGGTATCGTGGCCCGGGATGTCGGCGTATACGTTCGCGAACGTGGTGGCGTTCGGATTGGTGGCCGTGGGGGCCGGGATCGTGGTCAGCTGGGTACCGTAAGAGGTGGTACCGGAGCGGGAGCCGGTGAGGGCGACATTCGGCAGATAGCCACCTCGGGCGATGGGCCTGGCCTCGATGGCGGCCTCATAGTTGGCCTCGGCTTGTAGGAACGTGGGGTCGTTCTTCACGGCCAGCTGGTAGGTGTCCCAGAGGTCCGCCGCCTGGGCCTGGGTGGCAACCCCCAAGGCGGCGCCGATAGCGAGGGCGAGTGTGGTCTTACGCATAATCCCTTCCATATCAGTAGGGTTCGTGGGCAAGTGTTATGGTTTAGTATAACACCATATCTCTAGTCTAACAAGGTCCGTGACAGGGCTTCAAAGGCCTTAGTACCGGGGCAAATCGGGGTCCAGATCCTCGGCCCAGGCATCTATCCCTCCGGCCAGGTTCGAGACCTGCCGGAAGCCCTGGGCGGCGAGGTAGTCGGCCACCTGCTGGCTGCGACGGCCGTGATGGCACATGACCACGTACATGCGGTCGGAGTTCAATTCCTCAAGCTTGCCCTGCACTTCTCCCATGGGGATGTGCAGCGACCCATCCACATGCGCCAACGAGTATTCCCAGGGTTCACGCACGTCCAGGAGCACGGCCCTGTCACCCTGCTCGGCCAGGAGGGCTCGGGCATCGGCCGGTGAGAGTTGCGGGATGCTGCTCATGGCCTCGGGCCCGGGAGCGTCAGAAGCTGAAGACCCGCGGCGCCGGCGCGTTCTTGAGCGCGGGCAGCGAGGTCTCGAACAGGCTCACCCGGGTCCAGGCGTCCTCGGCGGCACGGGTCACGAGCATGGCCTCCATCAGCGGGGCTTTCCCCACCACCACCATTAGACGCCCGCCGACGTTCAAACGTTGCTCGTAGGCGGAATCATAGGCGGGCAGGGAGCCCGTGACGGCGATGACGTCATAGCGGGAGCTGAGCCATTCGAGGCGGGTGCCGTCGCGGGTCTCGAGCTGCACGTTCTTTTGCCCCAAGCCTTTCAGGGTCTTGCCTGCGGCTTCCACGAAGTCCGGGTGGATGTCCACGCTCAGCACCTCGCGCGCGAGCTTGGCGAGGCAGGCGGCGAAGTAGCCGCTGCCGGTGCCGATCTCGAGCACGCTCTCCTGCGGCTTTGGAGCCAGCGCCTGCAGGAAGCGGCCTTCCAGCTTCGGGGCCAGCATGCGTTCGCCATGGGGTAGGGGGATTTCCAGGTCGCCATAGGCCGCATTGCGATACGCCTCGGGCACGAACTTCTCCCGCGGCAGGGCCTCGAACACCGAGAGGATGCCGAGGTCCAGCACGTCCCAGGCGCGGATCTGCTGATGGACCATCTGGCGGCGGGCGGATTGCATATCCATGGTTTTTCACGGGAAAAATGCGGAGTGGCCGCAAAGGTTAAGCGGTTGAAGCCCCCTTGGCAAGGCGATGTGTCACTACACCCGGCTTACAAATGTCAGGCGGAGTTGTCAGCAGGTTCGGGGCGTATAATCCTGTCCGGCGCGCGGACAGCGCGCGGAAGCTGGGGGTGCCCCCCGAGTCGATACGGTGGGGGCTGAGAACACACCCTTGGAACCTGGCCCGATGAGGCGGGTGGTCACCGGACGGTAATCCGGACACCACCCGGACAGCACCGGCGAGGGAATGCTTCGGCAAGCAAGGCCAGAGCATTCCCGCGCCTGAAGCGAGGAATGACATGAGCGCAGTCCCGGAAGAGTTCGTCCGCCGCAC
>DASYZF010000290.1:0-1702 GCA_035946515.1 Gammaproteobacteria bacterium
TTCGGCAACATGTTCAGCGTGCTCGGCGCCAGCATCTTCCTGCCCTTCGTGCCCATGGCCCCCATCCAGGTGCTGGTGAACAACCTGCTCTACGACTTCTCGCAGATCGCCATCCCCACCGACAACGTGGACCCGGAGTACCTGGAGAAGCCACGCCGCTGGGACATGAACACCATCAAGCAGTACATGCTGTACATCGGGCCCTTGAGCTCGGTGTTCGACTACGTGACCTTCGGCGTGCTGATCTATTTCTTCGGCGCCTGGCACGACGAGAAGCTCTTCCAGACCGGCTGGTTCATCGAGTCCATCGTGAGCCAGACGCTCATCGTGCACGTGATCCGCACCGGTAAGGTGCCGTTCCTGCAGAGCTGGCCGAGCTGGCCGCTGCTCTGCACCACCATGGCGGTGTGCACCATCGGCATGCTGCTGCCGTTCACGGACCTGGCGCACGGTTTCGGCATGGTGCCGGTGCCGACCGCGTTCCTCCTGACCATGCCGCTCATCATGGTGGGCTACATCGCGCTCACCCAGTGGGCAAAATCCATCCTCACCCGACGCCTCGGGCTCAACTGATCCTTAAGTCCTGGCCAGAAATTGACCGCATCCGCCGCGCATCCGCGCGCGGCGGATGCGTCGGCGCAGCGTCAGGACCGGGCCGGGGCGGGCGCGGATGCCCGGATGTCATATTTGTGCCATATTTCACCCCTAGACTGCCCCGACTAGCCAGGTTATGTCGGTAGAGTCAGGCCCAGCGGGCCCGCGACCGGGCTGGACCTCGAGCCACTACCGGTGAGCATGTGTTGTCTGAAGAGCTCATAGAAACGGAAACCCATGCAGTGAGCGGCTCGAACCATACCAACCGTTGGCGCGACTCCGTGGCCGACGCCCTGTTCCGCGCCGTCACCCAACTGGCCGCCCTCACGGTGCTGGGCCTGATCCTCGCCATCCTGGGCGTGCTCGTCGTCAAGGCCTGGCCGGCGTTCCACGCCTTCGGTTGGCACTTCTTCAGCGGCACCGATTGGGATCCGGTGGCGAACAAGTTCTCGGCCCTCACCTCCATCTACGGCACCGTGGCCACCTCGCTCATCGCCCTGATCATCGCCATGCCGGTGAGCTTCGGCATCGCGCTGTTCATCACTGAGCTCGCCCCGGCCTGGCTGCGCCGTCCGGTGGGCACCGCGGTGGAGCTGCTGGCGGCCATCCCCAGCATCATTTACGGCATGTGGGGCCTGTTCGTGTTCGCGCCCCTGTTCGCGGACAAGGTCCAGCCCTGGATGATCGCGCACCTCGGCAAGCTGCCGCTCATCGGCGGTCTCTTCCAGGGCATACCCATCGGCATCGGCGTGTTCACCGCCGGCCTGATCCTGGCCATCATGGTGATTCCCTTCATCACCGCCGTGATGCGCGACGTGTTCGAGGTGGTGCCGACGGTGCTCAAGGAGTCCGCCTACGGCCTCGGCTGCACCACCTGGGAAGTGATGTGGAACGTGGTGCTGCCCTATACCCGCGTCGGCGTGGTGGGCGGCGTCATGCTGGGCCTCGGCCGCGCGCTCGGCGAGACCATGGCGGTGACCTTCGTCATCGGCAACAGCCACGACATCGCCAGGGCGCTGTTCATGCCCGGCAACACCATCTCCTCGACGCTGGCCAACGAGTTCTCCGAGGCGGTGGGGGAGACCTATACCTCCTCGCTCATCGCCCT
>DASYZF010000291.1:0-2787 GCA_035946515.1 Gammaproteobacteria bacterium
CCGCCCCTGGCGGCGGATATCAAGACGGAAGTGGCGGTGGTGGGGGCCGGGATGGCCGGTCTCACGGCGGCCATGCGACTCGCGGATTCGGGCTGCAAGGTGGTGCTCATCGACAGGAACATCTGCGGCGGCAGCACCACGGGCAAGAGCGCGGGGTTCCTCACGCCCGACAGCGAACTCGAGCTGTCGCAGATCCTGCGCCGCTTCGGGCGCGAGGGCGCGCACCACCTCTGGCAGGTGCCGGAGCAGGGCATCGAGACCATCGTGGCGACCGTCAAGGCCCACGGCATCGAATGCGACCTCAGGCCCCAGGACAGCCTGTTCCTGGCGAACGATGGCGGCGGGGCCCAGGACGTGCACGAGGAGGCCGAGGCGCGCCGGCTGCTCGGCTATCCGCTGACGGAATACTCGGCGGCGGAAGTGCCCAGGGTGCTGGGCTCGTCCCGCTATCACGGCGGCGTCCGCTACGGCGGGTGCTACGGCATCGACGCCCTGAGATACAGCCAGGGCGTGAAGAAGATCCTGCTGGAGCGCGGCGTGCAGATCTACGAGAGCACCGAGGCCCATGCGATCGAGGGCCATACGGTGCGGACCCACGGCGGCAGCATCACGGCCGACAGCATCATCGTCTGCTCGGACAAGCTGAAACCCAAGTTCACCCGCTACGCCGACGCCGCCTTCCATGCGCAGACTTTCCTGACCATCAGCGCGCCCCTCACGGACAAGGAAGCGGGCGAGCTCTTCCCGGGCGATCCGCTGCAATGCTGGGATTCCGACCTCGTCTACAGCTACTGGCGGCTCACGGGCCAGCAGCGCATCCTGCTCGGGGGCGGCAGCGCCCTGACCACCTATACGAACCGGGCGGTGACCTCGCCGCGGGTGGCGGAGCGGGTGGTGGCGGGTTTCCGCGAGAAGTTCCCGGCGGTGCGCCACGTGGAGTTCCTGCAATACTGGCCGGGCCTCATCGACATGACCCGCGACCTGTTCCCCACGGTGCTCCGGGACGAACGCGCGCCGTGGGTGCATTTCGTGCTGGGGTGCGTGGGGCTGCCGTGGGCGGCGTTCTGCGGCGATTTCGCGGCCCGGCACACGCTGAACAGCGGGCCGCAGGCAGACGACATCTACTACCAGTATTTCCGCCCGGACCGGCCGTTCCTGATGCCGCTGTGGAGCGAGCGGCTGCTGGGCAAGCCGATCGTGTTCTCCCTCAACAACATCTGGGCCAAGTACTACCAGTAGATACGAGTTAAGGGCGGGGCGTTCATGGGCCGGCGAGAATGATCGCTGCTGCAAGAAAAGTCTTCCAAGAACGCTTCAGGTCATCTCCCTCGGTCTAGACCTGGCTTTCATCCCTTGGGCAGCGTCTGCAGAGTCTGGTCTGCCGCGCTCAGCAAGCTCGCTTCCTGGTCTGCGAGCTGACGGAAGGTCCCCTGGAGGGTGCGGAGCATGGTGACGGTCTGGCTGCGGTCGTAGGTCGGCGGAGACATGTAGATCTGGCCGATGGTATTGATGTCGCCCACAACCCCGATGTTCTGGGAATCGTAGTAGTCGGTCAGGGTCTTCACGACATCCGGGTTCATGTATGGCAGATCGCCGTTGGCGAGAGCGGTCTTCCAGGCGGTGTCCGACAGGGCCGACGGTGTCACGTGGGGCTGCCAGACACCGCGGAACGCAAGTTCCTCGCGGTAAGCCGCAACCGTTTCTATCAGGTCCTTGCCGCGTACACGCTGTTCCAGGTCGGACCGCTCCAGGAACTTCCCGAAGGTCTGCACTTCCTGCTGATGATAGGGGAGGACATCCGCCAGGATGGCCCGGTTCTGCTGCAGCTCCACATGGATGGCGGCGAGGTCCCGTTCGACCCGCTGGCGGGCGGCACGCTCCTCGCGCCAATGGTTGGTGTAGAGGGCGAGCAGGATGCTGAAGACGATGAGCGCGGCTTCGGCGAGCACGTTGAGCAGCCGGACCTTGCCCATGTAGACCATCTTGTGCATGTGTCACCCCTTATGGGTGAGGGCGGCTTCGAACTTCGGGCTGCTCATGAGGTTGTAGGTGGCTTCCAGCACCGAGTCAGAGAGCACTTCGTAGTAGTTCTCCGCCTTGTAGGAGCGCCCGAAGCGGGTGGCGCTGCCGCCCGTGACACCCGACCAGAGCGTCTTCCCAGCCGCATCCCGGGCCGTGACCCGCAGGGTGACGGTGCTCTCGTAGGTATTGGTCTCGTTCACGAAGAAGTCCACCACCTCCCCGCTGATGACCACCTGGCCGCCCGAGTCCACCACGTCGAGGCCGGACTTGCGCATGGTGTCGCGCATGTTGTCGGCGACGAAGGCGCCGACGTCATCCCGGGTGGTGACGGGCCGGGGCTGGGCGTTCTCGCGGTTCTCGGCGATGAGCTGGGGATCCTTGCGGGTGTCGGTGAACTTGTCCACCTGCATCTTGACGTCCATGAAGCCGCTGACGTCGAGCGCGCCGAAATCGCCGATGCTGGAAGTGGGCTTCCAGACCAGCGGGATGTCGTTCAACGGGGCGTGGATGCAGCCGCAGAGCAGCAGCGCGAGCAGGCAGGCGCACTTCTTCATGGACGCATCACTCCCTGTGGTGTTGGAATCGAATATTACTGGATTCCCGCTTTCGCGGGAATGACGGATCAGAGCGGAGAAAAGATGGATATAGAAGACGCACAGAAACTCCTGGCCCGTTCGGTGGCGAAGCGCCGGGCGTGGCGCGAGGGGGCGCGGGAGGACTTCGCCTTCACGGCCGGACACCAGTGGAGCGAGGAGGACGCGGCGC
>DASYZF010000292.1:0-2093 GCA_035946515.1 Gammaproteobacteria bacterium
ACTGGATCATAGACCTCGGTCCCGAGGGCGGCGGTGGCGGCGGCACGGTCGTGGTCACCGGCACGCCGGAGGAAGTCGCGGCCCATGCCGGCTCCTACACCGGCAGTTTCCTCAAACCCGTGCTGGGCCTGAGCACCAAACAGCGCGGCCGCGCCACGGCCAACGGGCGCCGCTGACATGGAAGTCAGGGTGGAAAAGCCCAGGGGCGCCATCTGCGTGCTCGGCATGCACCGCAGCGGCACGAGCTGTCTCACCGGCCTCCTGGAGGATGCAGGCGTCTACCTCGGCGGCGTCTCCAAGAAGAACCCCCACAACCTGAAGGGAAACCAGGAGAACCTCAAGGTCATGCACCTGCATAACGAGGTGCTGGAGGCCAACGGTGGCGGTTGGGACGATCCTCCTGCCGGATCCGCGCACTGGAGCGATGCGCAACGGACCACGCTGCGGGAGATAGTGCAGGAATACGCTGACCATCCCCGGTGGGCCTTCAAGGATCCCCGCACGCTCTTCACCCTGCCCGCCTGGCAGCAGCTGCTGCCGGACCTCATGTACATCGGCACCTTCCGCCATCCGAGTGCCGTGGCCCAATCCCTCCACCGCCGCGGCAAGATGCCGCCGGAACAGGGTTTCGAACTCTGGCGGCGCTACAACGCCCGCCTCCTTGAGGAACATGCACGCCACCGCTTCGACATCCTGTGCTTCGACCTCACACCGCCCGCCTACATCGCCGCGGTGCATAAGGCCTTCGGTCGCCTCGGATTGGACTCCTCTCATACCAGCCTCGCCTTCTTCGAGGAAAGCTTGCGCAACACGGCCGTCGATCCGATGTTCGCCTCTCCACCGACGGAAGTGATGCGCATGTACGAGACTCTGCGCGAGATGGCAGCCTGATGGGCTTTCTCTCGAAGCTGTTGCACCGCCCCAAACTGTCCGTCATCGTCATCATCTACGACATGGCGCGCGAGGCCCCGCGCACCTTGAAGTCCCTTAGCGTGCCTTACCAGACCGGCATCACCGTGGACGACTACGAGGTGATCGTAGTGGACAACGGCTCGCCGCAGCCCCTGGGAGAGTCGGTCGTGCGCGCCTGTGGACCGAATTTCCGCTACGTCTATATAAAGGACGCCCAGAAATCGCCGGCGGCGGCCATCAATCACGGCGTGGCCTTGAGCCGAGCCGAGGTGGTGGGCATCTGCATCGACGGCGCGCGCATCGCCTCTCCGGGACTGCTCGCCACGGCTCTGAAGGGTTTCGAGCTCCACACCCACCCCGTCGTCGCCACTCTAGGATGGCACCTGGGGCCGGAGTTGCAGCAGAAGTCGGTGCTAAAAGGTTATGACCAGGCAACCGAGGATGCACTGCTGGAAAGCATCCGTTGGCCCGAGGATGGGTACCGCTTGTTCGACATCTCGGTGCTGGCGGCTTCCTCCTACAAAGGTTACTTCGCCGCCCCCTCCGAGAGCAACGCGATCTTCCTGGAGCGTCGCACGTTCCTGGAGCTGGGTGGCTACGACACCGCCTTCGACCTTCCCGGCGGCGGCCTGCTCAACTTGGACTTTTTCATCCGCGCCCTGGAGCGCCACCAATCGCCCTACGTCATGTTGCTGGGCGAAGGTACCTTCCATCAGATGCACGGCGGTGCCTCCACCGGAGGCGAACCTCAACGCGACCGTTTCCAGGAGTGGGCCGAGCAATACCGCAGAATCCGTGGCAAGGAATGGCGCCACCCGGAAAGGCCGGCGCTGTACCTCGGCGACTTGCCTGCTCCAGCCTCAAAATCCCTGTATCATGCGCGCGACAATCACCGCAGCGAGATTCCGGGTGCGGGCTGAAAGTATCAGCAGGAACAGGGACATGGAGATCCTTCTCGACTTCGACTCTCTCATGGCGGATGCCGAACGGCGCGCTTCCACTTATCGGTCCGCGTCTCCCTTCCCGCACGTGGTGATAGACGATTTCCTGCCCCCGGCCGCCTACCGGCAGGCCCTGGCGGAATACCCCTCGCCCGAACAGATCTCCGATTGGCGGCGCGTGGAAGCCCACGACGACAAGGGGCGCATCGCCCAGAACCTGAAGCTCGGATACAGCAACGA
>DASYZF010000293.1:0-1546 GCA_035946515.1 Gammaproteobacteria bacterium
ATCCCGGGCGTGGACCCGAAGGACATCGAGGTGAGCGTGGAGGACGGCGTGCTCACCATCAGCGGCGAGCGCAAAGCCGAGAGCCGCGAGGAGCAGGACGGCTGGACCCGGCTGGAGCGCCACAGCGGCCGCTTCCACCGCCGCTTCACCCTGCCCGAGACGGTGGACGCCGAGGGCGTGAGCGCCAAGGGTAACCACGGTGTACTCGAGATCTCGATCCCGAAGGTCCAGAAGGCGGCGCCTAAGAAGATCGAGGTCAAAGTTAACTGAGTCGACAACCGGGCTGAGTCCGACGTTTCGTTGCTGTTCGGCGGATTCAGTCCGGGTTCCTCTACCAGACGCACGAGGTGCGGGACGCACCGTGAAGAAGCGGAGAGTTCGCGGCACTGCCGCGAACGGGCGGACAGGACGTCCGCCCTAGGCTTTATGGCGAAGCAGGAAAGCGAAGCCAGAAAGTCCGGGCCTGTATCGGACTCGTCGACTCCGCAAATGCTCAGGGTCGGTGCATGCACCGACGGGTGGATAGGGATTTCCACCCTGGACTTGCGTGCGCCGCAGGAGCAATCACGCAAGAGCTTTTGCGGGGATAATCCGCTAGGTACCCCCGCCGCTTCGGCGGGGTTTGCTGTGGCGCGGTACAGGCGGTTTCTTTTATTAGAACTTAGGACCCAAGGGCCGGTCTGAAAGATCTATCGGTCGTTGGGCCGACATAGGCCCCGCCCCCTAGGCGTATGCTTATGGAGACGCGCTGCGACCTTTCGCCGCCCCCGCGCATCTTCACAGCTAGTGCTGCAGGGGTCGGGCGGGTGCACCGCGCCCGGCCTGCTGCGTTATCGCCGGTGCCTACGTCTAAATCCCCTTCCGTCAAGCCTCTATAGAAGGACGCTCATAAGATGAAACGCCTATCCCTCGCCGCCCTGCTCGCGGCCTCCGCCCTCTCCCTCTCGGCCCCTGCCTTCGCGCACATGCCCCCCGCCGCCGTGGACGGCCAGGCGGTGCCCTCGCTCGCGCCCATGATCAAGCGCGTGACGCCGGCGGTGGTGAACGTCTCCACCCGCGGCCACGTGCAGGTGCAGCAGCAGAACCCCTTCATGAACGACCCCTTCTTCCAGCAGTTCTTCGGCGGCCAGGGCTTCGGCGGCGGCCCGGTGCAGCGCCAGTTCGAGAGCCTGGGCAGCGGGGTGATCGTCGACGCCCAGAAAGGCTACATCCTCACCAACAACCACGTGGTGGAGAACGCCGACAAGATCACCGTGACCCTCAACGACGGGCGCAACTACACCGCCAAGGTGGTGGGCAAGGACCCGGACACCGACGTGGCGGTGCTGCAGATCAAGGCCGACAACCTCACCGCCGTGGCGCTCGGCAACTCCGAGGCGCTGCAGGTGGGTGACTTCGTGGTGGCCATCGGCAACCCCTTCGGCCTCAAGCACACGGTGACCGCCGGCATCGTCTCGGCGCTCGGCCGCGCCGGCATCGAGGACGGCAAGTACGAGAACTTCATCCAGACCGACGCCTCCATCAACCCCGGCAACTCCGGCGGCGC
>DASYZF010000294.1:0-7540 GCA_035946515.1 Gammaproteobacteria bacterium
GCATGGCCCGAGATGCTCCGCCCGGGGATGGGGGCATCCTGGTCCGAGAGCGCGACATCCAGCGGCAATGCGCCCGCCTGGAATCGCCTCACCGCCAGCGGCGGCCCGCCCGCGGCCCCTTCCGGCAACGCGAACACGAACAGGGTCTCGTCCGGCCGCACTTGGCGTCGCAAGGCAGGGGCCAGGGTCACGTGCAGACGGAGCACGGTGCCGGTAGCGGCGACTGGCGCTGCGGCAGCCACTGAGCCGTCCGCCTGCACGATGTACTTGCTGATGACCGCGCGATATTGCGCCGGCGGATCCTGGGCCAGCAGCGCCTGCCAGCGCTGCACCGCGAGCGGCTTATCACCACGTTCGTAGGCGCCGAGACCGCCGTACCAGAGCGCCTGCGCGTTCTTCGGGTCCAGCTGCAGCGTCTTCTCGAACAGCGGCAGCGCCTTGTCCATGAAATCGCCCGGGTTGGCGAGGGTGAGCGCCTCGGCGTAGCCCGCGAGCACGTCGGGCTGGCTGCCGCCGGTGAGCTTGTAGGCGTGACTGTAGGCATCCACCGCGTCCGGGTAACGCTCCATGATCACGTAGGCGTGGCCGAGCATCTCCCAGCCTTGCAGGTCGTCGCCGTCGGTGCTGTGCAGTCTGGCGGCAAGGTCCGCCACCATCTGCTCCACCGCCGGCACGCTCGCCTGCTCCACGCCCAGGGCGCCGCTGCGCCAGCTGCCGTAGTAGTCGTAGAGCAAGGCAGCCGCCACGATGACGAAGAGGCCCGCCAACAGCGCCGTTTGGCGGCGATGTCCGGAAGCCGCGCTCAGCCAGTTTGCAGGTTGATTGAGTTCCACTTCGAGGTCGCGCAGCGCAGCCTGGTAATCCGCTTCGGCCAGGATGCCGACGACGAGATCCCGCTGCAATTCGGCCAATTGCAGCTCATGGGTGGCAGCGGAGGGATCGGACTGAGCCGCGCCCTTTCTTGGGCCGCGCCAGAGCGGGATGGACACGGCCGCCACGGCGACGGCCAACATCAGCAGGCAGATGGCGCCGAAGATCATGGCGCGCCATGCCCGGCATCCGCTGCGGCGCGCCGCCGCAACACCTGGATCGCCACCCCGAGGCCGACGACGAGGAACAGGAAGGGTCCGCCCCACAAGAGCCAGGTGTTGGTCTGTACCGGCGGTTTGTAGAGCACGAAGTCCCCGTAGCGGGCCACCATGTAGGCCCGGATCTCCGCGTCGCTCTTGCCAGCGGCCACCATGCCGTGGATCTGACGACGAAAGTCCGCGGCCAGATCCGCATCGGAGTCCGCCACCGTCTCGTTCTGGCAGACCAGGCAACGGAAGTCGTGGGTGAGGTCCTCGTAGCGGGTCTCCAGGACCGGGTCCTGGAACGGCGCCTCGCTGTCGATGGCGAGCGCGGGCGTAAAGAACAGCATCGCCGCGCAGAGGATAAGCAGCTGTCTCATGGCCGCTCTGCTTCCAGGGCCCGGATGCGCGGCATGAGGTCGTCGCGGATGATCGACTCGCTCAGGGGGCCGATGTATTTGTGACGGATCACGCCCTGCTTGTCCACCAGGAAGGTCTCGGGCGCCCCGTATACCCCCCAGTTGATGCCCACGTCGCCACTCGCATCGTAGGCGATGGTGGTATAGGGATCCCCCTGCTTCGCCAGCATGTCTTCCGCCGCGGAACGCTCGTCCTTATAGTCCAGACCGTAGATCGGCAACACATGCTCCGCCGCGAACTGCATCAGGGCCGGATGCTCGTCACGGCAGGCTACGCACCAGCTGCCCCAGACGTTGAGCAGGTATACCTGGCCGTGGAACGTCGCTTGGGTGAGGGCCTGCTTGGGATCTTTGAGCCCGGGCAGGCTGAAAGCCGGCGCCGGTTTGTCGATGAGCGGCGAAGCCACGATGGTCGGGTTGATGAACAGGCCTTTGGCGAAAAGCCCGATGAGCGCCAGCAGCACCACTACCGGCAAGGCGAACTTGAGATACCGCCCCACGCTCAGGCTTCCTCGTCGGCAGCAGCGCCGGTGGGCGCGGCGGTGTCGCCGTCGCGGGCCACGTCAAACGCACCCGCCTCGGCACGTTTGCGGTAACGCCGGTCGGAGGCGGCCAGGATGCCGCCCAGCATCATGAAGATGCCCCCGAGCCAGATGAAGCGCACCAGGGGCTTGTATTCGATGCGCACGCTCCAGCTGCCGTTGTCCAAGGGGTTGCCGAGGGCGACATAGAGGTCGCGGAACAGGCCGGGATGGATGGCGGCTTCGGTGGTGACGGTGGTGGTGAAGCGGCGCTTCTGGGCCAACAACACGCCCACGGGGTCGCCGTCGCGGCTCACCCTGAAGCTGCCCTGCTCCGCCCGGTAATTGGGGCCGTCCACGGTGCTGACGCCCTGGAAATCGAACTTGTAGCCGCCCACCAAGGCGCTGTCGCCGGGAGCGAGCACGAGGTCCTGCTCCACGCCGAGCAGGCTCGTGACGGTGATACCGAGCACGAGGCAGCCGGCACCGAGATGGGCGAGGCTCATGCCCCACACGGCTCTCGGCAGGGACACATGCCGGCCTCGAGCGCGCTGCCGCAAGCGGCTCAAGGGCTCGATGAAGGCGGATACTGCCGCCCAGGCCGCGAGGGCCACGCCGGCGGTGAGCAGCACACCGCGCTCCGCGCCGGCGGCGACCACGGCCACGACGCCCGCCAGCACGGCGATCACCGCCGCTACCTTCAGGGTGCGCGCCATGGCGACGGGGTCGCCATGCTTCCAGCGCGCGTAAGGTCCGATGCCGATGAGCACCAGGAACGGCAGCATCACCGGGATGAACACGCTGTTGAAGTAAGGCGGGCCCACCGAGAGCTGGCCCAGGCCGAAGGCGTCCATCACCAGGGGGTAGAGGGTGCCGAGCAGCACCGAGGCGGCCGCCACCACCAGGAAGATGTTGTTGAGCAGCAGCAGGCTCTCGCGTGAGAACGGCTGGAAACCGCCGCCGCGGGTGAGCTTCGGTGCGCGCCAGGCATAGAGCGTGAGCGCCGCGCCCACGAATAGGCCCAGCATGGCGAGGATGAAGATGCCGCGCTTCGGGTCGCTGGCGAAGGAGTGCACGGAGATGAGCACGCCGGAGCGCACCAGGAAGGTGCCAAGCAGGCTCAAGGAGAAAGCCGCGATGGCGAGCAAGGCGGTCCAGCTCTTGAAGGCACCGCGCTTCTCGGTGACCGCCAGGGAATGCACCAGGGCCGTGCCCACGAGCCAGGGCATGAAAGAGGCGTTCTCGACGGGGTCCCAGAACCACCAGCCGCCCCAGCCGAGCTCGTAATAGGACCACCAGCTTCCCAAGGTGATGCCGAAGCTCAGGAACAGCCAGGCGGTGAGGGTCCAGGGCCGGGACCAACGGGCCCACACCGAATCCATGCGCCCGCCCAGGAGCGCCGCCACCGCGAAGGCGAAAGCCACGGAGAAACCCACGTAGCCCGTGTACAGCATGGGCGGATGGATGGCCATGGCCGGGTCCTGCAGGATCGGATTGAGATCCCTGCCCTCCTCCGCCGGCGGCAGCAGCCGGGTGAAGGGATCCGAGGTAGTGAGCATGAAGAGCAGGAAGCCCAAGCTGATGAAGCCCATCACGGCGAGGACGCGGCTCGTGAACTCCAGCGGCAGGGGCCGGCTGAAGCGCACCACCGCCAGGGTCCAGAGGCCCAGCACTGCGACCCAGAGCAGGAGCGAACCCTCGTGGGCGCCCCACACGGCGGTGAAGCGATAAGGCCAGGGCAGGAGCACGTTGGAATTCTCCGCCACGTAGGCCACGGAGAAGTCGTTGCTGAGGAAGGCGTAGGCGAGGCAGCCGAAGGCCAGCAGCACGAAGCCCGACTGGGCCACGGCCGTGGGCCGCACCACGGACATCCACACGAGGTCGCGGCGCTGGGCGCCCACCAGGCCGAAGAAGGCCTGGGTGGCCGCGAGACACAGCGCCAGGATGAGGGCGAGATGGCCGAACTCAGGGATCACGTATGGCTCACGCGAGGAAGCCCGCTGGCGGCGTCCGCTGCATCACGGCTTCTGCAGGTCACCGCGCAGGTAGGCCACCACCGCCTTGAGATCCGCTTCCGGCAGATGCCAGGCCGGCATGTCCATGTGGATGTCCTTGTATTTCTTCTTGTCGCCGGAGCGGCCGTTCTGGATGGTGTTCTCGATGTCGGCGATGCGGCTCTTGATCACGAAGGGGTCGCCCTTCAGGGCCGGCGCCATGCCGGGCGTACCCTGCCCCTTGGCGCCGTGACAGGCGGCGCAAGTGCTCTCGAACACCGCCTTGCCGTCTGAGGCGGACGCCATCGGGGAAAGGGCCAAGGCCGCGACCAATGAAATCATGTAGCCGATGTGACGCGTATGCATGTCCGTCTCCGTATGCGTGGATGGCGATTATATCCGCTGACCGGCGCTCAATGGGGTGCAGGTTGACTCGTGGCCTGCTGGGCCTCGGCCTTCTTGATGGCGGCCGCCACTTCCGGCGGCATGTACTTCTCGTCGTGCTTCGCCAGGACTTCGTCGGCGGTGAACTGCCCGTCAGTCGCGAGTGCGCCGTGCACCACGATGCCTTGGCCCTCGCGGAACAGGTCCGGCAGGATGCCGGTGTACACGATGGGCACGGAATGCTGCATGTCCGTGAGGGTGAAGCGCACCGTCATGCTGCCGGGCGTGCGCTGCACACTGCCGGCGACCACGAGCCCGCCCATGCGGAAGGCCTGGCCGGGTTTCGCCGCGCCCGCCGCCACCTGGCTCGGGGTGTAGTAATAGAGGATGTTCTTGTTGAAGGCCTTGAGCGCCAGCCCCGCGGCCACGGCCACGCCGATGAGCACCAGGACCACGGCAGTCAGGCGCCGGTAGCGGGGCGTCACGGGTGCTCTCCCCTGCGCTCGAGGCGTTTCAGTTCAGCGAGTCGGCGTTTCAGGCGCAAGCCGGGCAAGAGCGCGTTCACCAGCAACACCACGGCCGCGACGCCGTAGGCGGGCCAGACGTAGGCAGCGTAGCCGCCCATGGTGAGGAATTCATGCAGCGACTTCATGCGTCCTCCAGGAGTTCCCGCACCCAGGCCGCGCCGCTCTCCCGCTCCAGCACTTCGAGCTGGATGCGCTTCAGCAGGCAGGCGGCGAAGAACGCGGTGAAGCCGGCGATCATGATGAGCAGCGGCACCAGCATGCTGGTGGCGATGTCCGAACCCTCTCCCACGAACACCGTCGAGCCCTGGTGCAGCGAGTTCCACCACACCACCGAATAATGGATGACGGGCACATCCACGAGCCCCACCAGCGCCAGCACCGCCGCCGCCTTCTCGCCGCTGCGCGGATCCTCGAAGGCGCGTCTCAAGGCGATGAATCCGAAGTACTGGAACAGCAGGATCAGCTCGGAGGTGAGGCGCGCGTCCCAGGCCCAGTAGGCACCCCACATGGGCTTGCCCCAGAGCGAGCCGGTGACGAGCGCCAGGAAGGTGAAGGAGGCACCGAGGGGGGCGACGGCCGCGGCCACCGCATGGGCCATCTTCATGCGCCATACGAGACCGATGCCCGCCGAGACAGCCAGCAGGGTGTAGCCCATCATGGAGAGGTAGGCGCTCGGCACATGTATATAGATGATGCGGAAGCCATCGCCCTGCTGGTAGTCGGGAGGCGCGTACCAGAGCCCGCCGTAGAGACCGGCGACTATGCAGACGAGCGAGAGCCAGCCGAACCAGGGCGCGAGCCGGCCCGCCAGCCTGAAGAAGTACGGCGGCGAAGCCAGGCGGTGGAACCAGGTCCAGCTGATGTTCATCAAGACTCCAGGCTGATACGCAGGGCGCCGGCGATGGCGAAGGGCGCGAGCACGAGGCCGAGCACCAGCATCGCACCGAGCAGATAGAGCGCGCCCGAGGGGTCTTCGCCGCGCGCCGCCTGGGCGGCGGACTGGGCGCCGAAGATGAGTACCGGTACGGCGAGCGGCAGCACCAGCACCAGCAGCAGCATGCCGCTCTGCTTGAGGCTCACCGTGAGGGCGGCGCCGATGGCGCCGAGCAGGCTCAAAGTCAGGGTACCGAGCAGGAGACCGAAAGCCAACTCGGGCATGGCGGCAGCGGGATATTGCAGCAGCATCGCCATGAGCGGCGAGAGCACCACCAGCGGCAGACCCGCGCCCAGCCAATGGGTGAAGGTGCGCGCGAGCGCCTGCCACTCCAGCGGCAGCGGGGCGAGCGCGAGCTGCTCCAGGCTCCCGTCCTCGTAGTCGCTGCGGAACAGACTATCCTGGCCGAGCAGACCCGCCAGCAGGGCCGCCGCCCATACGACCCCGGGCGCGATCTCCCGCAGCAGCTCGGGATGGGGCGAGAGCCCCAGGGGGAAGAGCGCCGTCATCAGGATGAAGAACATGATGGGCGTCATGAGCTCGCCCCAGCGCCGGTAGGCGATGGTCAGATCGCGGCGGATGAGTGCGTTGAGGGCGTTCATGCCGCCGTTGCCAGGTCCAGAGTCCGCAGCGCCCCGCCGAGACCGGGCAGGGGTTGGTGGGTGGCGAACACTGCCACGCCCCCTGCTTTCAGATGCCGATCCAGCAGCGAGGATACGAGCTCCATGCCGGCGGCATCGAGACTGCTCAAGGGCTCATCCAGGAGCCAGAGCCCGGCTTCCACCCCCAAGAGCCGGGCGAGACCCGCCCTGCGCTTCTGCCCCATGGAGAGCCGCCCGCAGGGCCGATCCATGACGTCCTTGAGGCCGACTTGGCTCAGAGCATCCTCAGCAGCAATTTCTGAAGAACTAGACGCAATAGATTGATAAAAAAAGTAATTTTCTCTAGGGCTGAGATGGGATTTGAGGCCATTCTGGTGCCCGAGATAGAGCAAGGCGCTGCGGTAAAGGGCGCTGCGATGGATAGGCTCGCCGTGCCAGCGCAGCTCCCCTTCGTCGAGCCGGCCTAGGCCCGCCAGTACTCTGAGCAGGCTGGTCTTGCCGGAGCCATTCGGACCCTGGATCTGCAGCGCCTCCCCCGCCTGCAAGGTGAAGCTCAAGGCCCGGCTGAGGCTGCGGCCTCCACGCCAGAGGCTTAAGCCTTGTGCTGAGAGTTGCGGGATCATCGCTTATGGTGCCCGGGGCCGGACTCGAACCGGCACGGCCGTTGCCGGCCAAAGGATTTTAAGTCCCTTGCGTCTACCAATTTCGCCACCCAGGCATGCGCGATGACGCACTGTGCCGTAAAAACCTCAAGGTGCTGGCGCCGACGGCCGGAGAATGGGGAAATGGAGGCTAGGGTCGGAATTGAACCGGCGTACACGGCTTTGCAGGCCGCTGCATGACCACTCTGCCACCTAGCCCCACCTAAAAAGAGTCGAAAACCCCCGAAATCTAGCATGTTTAGCGGCTAATTTCAGGTTCCGTCGCCGAACGTGGCGGCAGGCGACTGGTTTTCAGGTCCTCCACAAGCAAAAACCTCGGCCTCTCGGCCGAGGTTTCAAACTGGAGCGGGAAACGAGGCTCGAACTCGCGACCTCAACCTTGGCAAGGTTGCGCTCTACCAACTGAGCTATTCCCGCATGCAGACCG
>DASYZF010000295.1:0-2342 GCA_035946515.1 Gammaproteobacteria bacterium
CGGCCCGGTCCATGGCCTGCTCCATGTCGTCGCAGGTGAGCACGCCGAACAGCACCGGCACGCCGGTCTCGAGCGCCGCTTCGGTCACGCCGCGGGCGCACTCGCTGCACACGTAGTCGAAATGTGGGGTGCCACCGCGGATCACGGCGCCGAGGGTGATCACGGCTTCGTAGTCATGGCTGGCGGCGAGCTTCTTGGCGGCGAGAGGGATCTCGAAGGCTCCCGGGACCCGCACGATGTCGAGGTCCTGGCTGCTGATGCCGGCGGCGGTCAGGGTCTCCACCGCCCCGGCCACGAGCTTGTCCACCACGAAGTGGTTGAAGCGCGCCGCGACGATGGCGATGCGCAAGCCCTTCGCCGAGCGTCCGCCCTCGATTGTCCTGTGAGTACCCGCCATGTGAAAGAACCTGGATGAGACCGTACGCTATTTTACCTGAGAAACGGCCGGCTCGGACTCCTGCCTGTCACGTGTGCACGGACCGGGTCAGGATAAAGCGGATGAACTGGACCAGCGTAACCAACAGCGCGCAGACGACGAACGTGAAGAACGGCCAGAACCTGTCCAGTATGGCAACGTTGTAGACCAACAGCAGGCAGAAGGCGAAGCCTACCGCGGAAAAGGACCAGAAGATCGCCTTGCTCGCCTCCACGCGTTTGAGCTCGCGCCCCGGTATCCGGAGGAACGTCCGTGAGAACAGTAGGCTGCCCACGAACAGCACCAGGGCCGCGACTCCACTGCACCAGCGCCAGACCACCGCGGCCGGCAAATCAGCGGCCAGCAGCAGCAGGCCCAAGAGGCATAGTGCGAGGGGTAGGAGCGACGTGGTCAGCAGGAGCTTGAGCCGGAATTTGTCCGCCTGGGGCCAAGCATGGACCGCGGCACCCCGGCGCACGACCACCACCCCGGTGAGCCCGACGAATGCCACCGCGATCTGAGCGCCTTTCGAAAGGGCATCCCCGGGCTCCATCGCCGCACCTGCCTCAGTCCGGGGTCACGTATTCGACGACTTCTAGACCGAAACCGGAAATACCGAGCATCTTCTTGGGCTGGCTCAGGACTCTCATCCGGGTGACACCCAGGTCCAAGAGTATCTGCGCGCCCACGCCGTAGGTGCGCAGCTCCGCCGCACCCACCGGCCCATCATCCGCCGGGGCACCGTGACCCTTGAGGCGGTGCAAGAGCTCCACCGGCTCCTCCGCGTGGCGCAGGATCACCAGCACCCCGCCCTCCTTGCCGATGCGGCGCATGGCATGGCGCAGGGGCCAACCGAGCTCGTCCCACCGCACGCCCACCATGTCGCTCAGGGAGTTCTGCAGGTGCACGCGCACCAGCGTCGGCTCCCCCGCCTTCAGCTCGCCGGACACCAGCGCCAGATGCAGCGCCTTGTTCACCCGGTCCTCGTAGGCCATGAGCCTGAACTCGCCGAACTCCGTGGGCACACGGCGCTCCGCCACCCGCTCCACGGTCTTCTCTTTCTCGATGCGGTAGCGGATGAGGTCGGCGATGGTGCCGATCTTGAGCTTGTGCTCCAGGGCGAACTTCTCCAGGTCCGGGCGGCGCGCCATGCTGCCGTCCTCGTTCAGGATCTCCACGATCACCGCGGCAGGCTCCAGGCCCGCGAGGCGCATCAGGTCGCAGCCCGCCTCGGTGTGCCCCGCACGGGTGAGCACCCCGCCCGGCTGGGCCATGAGCGGGAAGATGTGGCCGGGCTGCTTCAGGTCCGCGGGCTCCGCATCGGGCCTGACCGCCGTGCGCACCGTGTGGGCGCGGTCGTAGGCGGAGATGCCGGTGGTCACGCCCTCGGCCGCCTCGATGGACACGGTGAAGTTGGTGGTCTGGTCCTTGTCCGTGTCGCGCACCATGAGCGGCAGGTGCAGCTGGCGGCAACGCTCCCGGGTGAGTGTCAGGCAGATGAGGCCGCGGCCGTAGCGCGCCATGAAGTTGATGTCCTCGGGGCGGCACTTCTCGGCGGCCATGATGAGGTCGCCCTCGTTCTCCCGGTCCTCGTCGTCCATGATCACCACCATGCGGCCGACGGCGAGTTCCGCGAGGATCTCCTCGATGCTGTCGAGCTTCATGGCGGCGGTATCCTTCATGCCCCGCGCTCCGCCAGCAGGCGCTCGGCGTAGCGGGCCATCACGTCCACCTCCAGGTTCACCCGGCTGCCGACCTTATAGCCGCCGAAGACGGTGTGACTCATGGTGTGGGGGATGATGTTCACGTCGAACACATTATCCCTCAGGGCGTTGACCGTGAGGCTCACCCCGTCCACGCACACCGAGCCCTTGTGGGCGATGTAGCGGCTGAGGGCCTGAGGGGCCTCGATGTCGAAGCGCACCGA
>DASYZF010000296.1:0-3921 GCA_035946515.1 Gammaproteobacteria bacterium
AACGCGGGTAGGACCATGGATAAACTGAACCTGACACACCACATCTCGCAGAAGTTCAACGAGGAGCTCGAGGACGTGCGCAACCGCGTGCTCGCCATGGGTGGCCTCGTGGAGCAGCAGATCGTGGACGCCTTGCGGGCCCTCACCGAAGGCGACAGCGAGCTCGGCCGCGCCATCGAGCAGCACGACTTCAAGGTGAACCAGTTCGAGGTCTCCATCGACGAGGAGTGCAGCCGCATCCTGGCCCGGCGCCAACCGGCCGCCAGCGACCTGCGCCTGATCCTCGCCATCATCAAGACCATCACCGACCTGGAGCGCATCGGCGACGAGGCGGAGAAGATCGGCCGCTTCGCCGCGCGTCTCGCCGAGCAGGAGCGCCCCAACACCAACTACCGCGAGATCGAGCACCTCGGCAACCACGTGCGCACCATGCTGCACGATGCGCTCGACGCCTTCGCGCGCCTGGACGCCGAAGCGGCGGTGCGGGTGGCCAAGGAGGACGAGCGGGTGGACGGGGAATACGACGCCCTGTCGCGCCAGTCCATCACCTTCATGATGGAAGACCCCCGCACCATCCGCCGGGTGCTGGACGTGATGTGGTCGGCCCGTGCCCTGGAGCGCATCGGCGACCACGCCAAGAACATCTGCGAGTACGTCATCTATCTCGTGCGCGGCAAGGACGTTCGCCACTCGGGCTTCGAGGCGATGGAGCGCGAGGTCCTCGAGCGCAATTAAGCCCGTTGCCTTGAAATAATCCACGGTGCATCATGGTCTTCTGGATCATGACGCCGTGGAGATCCCTTGGATGAAGCTGACACGCCGCCCGGTCAACCTGGCTGGATTCCTCGTCTGCGCCGCGCTCCTTGGCTACGCCTACTTCGCCCAGTTCCACCAGCATCTCGAGCCCTGCCCGCTGTGCATCTTCCAGCGCATCGGCATGCTGGCGGTGGCAGTGGTGTTCCTGGCGGCGGCCATCCACCATCCCAAGGGGTGGGGCGCGAAGGCATATGGAGTGCTGGTGCTCCTGGCGGCGGCGGCAGGCGGCGCGGTTTCGGTGCGTCACATCTACGTGCAGCACCTGCCCCTGGACATGGCCCCGCCCTGCGGGCCGGGCATCGGCTATCTCTTCGCCCACCTGCCGTTCAGCAGGTTCCTGGTGCAGGCCTTCACCGGCAGCGCCGACTGCTCGGTCGTCACCTGGACCTTCCTGGGGCTCACCATGCCGGAATGGGTGCTGATCTGGTTCGTGATCCTCGGAGTCGGAGGGCTCTGGAACAACTGGCGCAGATCAGCTCAGTAGGCGCTGCAACACGTCCTCATATATATCCACGAGCTGTTCCAGCTCGCGGATGTCCACGCACTCATCGATCTTATGGATGCTCGCGTTGCGCGGACCGAACTCGATCACCTGGGTGCCGGTGGGAGCGATGAAGCGCCCGTCCGAGGTGCCGCCGCCCGTATCCAGCTTGGGGCGCAAGCCCGTGGCTTTCTCCACCGCCTCCTGCATCGCATGGCTCAAGTTCCCGGGCGAGGTGAGGAAGGGATCGCCCATGGGGCGCCAGTTCACGTCGTAGCGCACCCCCATCTTGTCCAGCACCGTGTGCACCCGGCGTTTCAGCTCGTCCTGGGTCACGGCGCTTGAATAACGGAAGTTGAAGCGCACCGTGGCGTCGCCGGGGATCACGTTGCCTGCGCCGGTGCCGGAATTGAAGTTGGAGATCTGGAAGCTCGTGGGCGGGAAGAACTCGTTGCCGGTATCCCAGCGGGCGCCGATGAGCTCCGCGAGAGCCGGCGCCAGCCGGTGGATGGGGTTGTCAGCCCGTTCGGGATAAGCCACGTGCCCCTGGATGCCATGCACCGTGAGGATGCCCGTCAAGGAACCGCGCCGGCCGTTGCGCAGGGTATCCCCGAAGCGCTCCAGGCAGGAGGGCTCGCCCAGCACGCACCAATCCATCTTCTCGCCGCGCTTCTGCAGCCACTCCACCACCTTCACGGTGCCGTCCACCGAGGGGCCTTCCTCGTCGCTGGTGATGAGGAAGGCGATGCTGCCCTTCGGTTTCGCACCCGCAGCCAGGTAGCGCTCCACCGCCACCAGCATGGCGGCGAGGCCGCCCTTCATGTCGGCGGTGCCGCGGCCATAGAGCCGTCCGTCCCGTAGCGTGGGGGTGAAGGGCTCCGAGCCCCATTGTTCCACCGGACCGCTCGGCACCACGTCGGTGTGGCCGGCGAACACCAGCAGCGGCCCAGTCTTGCCGCGCCGGGCCCAGAGGTTGTCCACCTCCCCGAAGCGCAGATGCTCCGCCTCGAAACCGAGCTTGCCGAGGCGCCCGGCCATGAGTCTCTGGCAGCCGGCATCTTCCGGCGTCAGGGAGCGCCGGGCCACGAGTTCCTTGGTCAGTTCCAATACCGCGCTCATGGGGAGCCTTTCAGCGGATGTTGCGCAGGAGTTCGTTCAAGCCCACCTTGGCGCGGGTCTTGGCGTCGACCCGCTTCACGATCACCGCGCAGGCGAGGCTGTACTTGCCGTCGGGGGAGGGCAGGCTGCCCGGCACCACCACCGCGCCGGCCGGGACGCGGCCGTAGAGGGTCTCGCCGCTCTCCCGGTCATAGATGCGGGTGCTCTGGCCGATGAACACGCCCATGGAAATCACCGCGCCCCGTTCCACCACCACCCCTTCCACGATCTCGGAGCGGGCGCCGATAAAGCAGTCGTCCTCGATGATGGTGGGGGCGGCCTGCAGGGGTTCCAGCACGCCGCCGATGCCGACGCCGCCGGAGAGGTGCACGTTGCGGCCGATCTGGGCACAGGAGCCGACGGTGGCCCAGGTGTCCACCATGGTGCCCGACTCCACCCGGGCACCGATGTTCACGTAGGAAGGCATGAGGACCACGTCGGGTGCGATGTAGGCGCCGCGTCGCACCGTGGCCGGCGGCACCACCCGCGCGCCGCCCTGGGCGAAAGCCGCGGCGTCGTGCTCCGCGTATTTCAGGGGTACCTTGTCGTAGTAGCGGTTGTAGCCGTCCTGCAGCACCTGGTTGGGATGCAGGCGGAAGTAGAGCAGCACGGCCTTCTTGAGCCATTCGTTCACGGCCCACCAGCCGTCGCGCTTCTCCGCCACCCGGACATCGCCTGAGTCGAGCAGGCCGATGACGGTCTCGACGGCGCGGCGTAAAGCAGCGTCCGCATTGTCCGGCGTGATGCCGGCGCGTTTCTCGAAAGCCGCTTCGATGAGGTGGCGGTGTTCGGCGTGCATGGTGCCGGTCATTCTATAGGCTTTCCAGGGTGCCGCCCACGCGCCTCACCCGCTCTTGCCGATGCGGGAGAGGAGGGCATCCCGCAGCCGTTCCCGCGCCACCGGGTCGGTGAGGGGATGGTGCGCGGCGTCGGTGATGAAGAAGACGTCCTCGGCCCGCTCGCCCACGGTGGTGATCTTGGCGTTCTGGAGCTTGAGTCCGCAGGCCTTCAAGGCCTGCCCGATCAGGGACAGGAGCCCCGGCCGGTCGCCGGCAGTGATCTCCAGCACCGTGCGGCCGTTGCGCAAGTCGTCGCTGAAGCTGATGTGGGTCGGGGTGGTGAACATGCGCACCTGCCTAGGCGCTCTTCGAGTGACTGCAATAGGCGAGGCGTTCCGGCGGCCGATCTCCCGTACCAGCACCCGCTCGATCTCGGCCAAGCGTTCCGGGTCTTCGATCGGCGCGCCGGTATCCTCCAGGACCGCGTAGGTGTCGAGGCTCGCATCCTCGCCCACGGGGACGATGCCGGCGTCCAGGATGGTGAGACCGAGCTGGGAGAGCACCGCGGTCACCCGGCCGAAGATGAAGTCGTCGTGCTTGGAGTAGATGCAGATGGCGGTGCCGCCGCGCTGGCTCTGCTGGCGCAGGAACACCAGCGGCGCATCGCCCTGCAGCCGCGCCGCCAGC
>DASYZF010000297.1:0-5125 GCA_035946515.1 Gammaproteobacteria bacterium
CCCACCAAACTCCAGGTCCGCGACCTCGTGGACGGGACCCAATGGCTGCTCACCCATGTCTTCTGAGCGGGGGTTTTGTCGAGGCAACGACGGGCCCGGTGACCTTAAGGACATGAAACAGGCCACGCGGACTGCAGAGTCCGCGTGGCCTGCCGTCTCAGGCGGGCTTACTTCTTGTTCTTGTTGGCGGCGCCGACGGCCTGGTTCAGCTCTTCCTCGGCTTGCTTCATGAGTTTCTTGGCGGCTTCCGCGTGGCCCTTCATGTCGAAGTGGTTGTCCTTCTGGGCGGCGGTGGTGTCCTCCATGGCCTGGTGCACCAGCTTCTTGGCGGCGCGCAGGTTCGGATGGTCTTCGGCGGCCAGCACGAGGCCGGACCCCAGGATGGCGCCCAGGAGGGCGGCGAGGATGATCTTCTTCATGGCTTTCTCCCGATGAGTTGATGAGTGGAGCACCGGAGGCACCGGGCTTACTTCTTCTCGTCAGCCGCGGTGGCGGCGTCGGCGGCCTGCTTCAGCTCCGGCTCCGCCTGCGTCAGGAGATCCTTGGCTTTCTGGGCGTGGCCGCCCAGGTCGAACTCGTTGGCTTTCTGGGCGTCGTCTATCTTGCCCAGGGCCTGCACGATGGCGGCCTGGGCGTTGTCGATGTTCTTGTGCTCCGGCGCGGCGAGGGCGGTGATGCCGGCGCCCACGAAGGCGCCGAGCACGGCCGCTAAGATGAGCTTGTTCATGGCGGTCTCCCCGATGTTCATGGAGGGCGGCCCCTGAAGGCGCCGGACCGATGAGTCTACGCCCGGAAGCGTCGGCTGATTTAGGTATCTTGATTACGCGTCTGTCAGTCGCCGGAGCCGGGAGCTCCGCTCCTTGCCGGGCGGGCAGCGATGGAGTTTTGACATAAGGTTCGAGCAGCGGGAAGCGGGACGACGGGACGTAGGAGGTGCCGATGAAGAAGCGAGCAGTCCGCCGGGCGGCCAAGCGGTTCAAGGTCGGCGACCATGTGCGCTGGAATTCCGAAGCGGGTTGGGTGTCCGGGACCATAATAAAAATCCACACCCGCGACTTCGACTACAAGGGCTACACCCACCACGCCTCGGCGGAAGATCCCCAGTACGAGATCAAGAGTGACAAGACCGACCACGTCGCCGCCCACAAGGGCGCGGCCCTTACGCCTTGCGGGGAATCGAAGCGGTAACGACGAACCGCGATCCCGGGTGGCAGGGCTTGGCGCAGCCCGGTGGAACCGGGGAGGGGCTGGTTATTTGCGCGGGACTCCGCCAGCATCTCATCCCTCAGACACTGCAGGGACATCCGCTTGAAGAACCGATTCATCGGCACCTGGCATCTCGTCAGCTGGGAGCTGCGCTCCACCCACGGCGAGCCCTTCTACCCGCTGGGCAAAGACGCCGTCGGCCAGCTCATGTACGGCGCGGACGGCTACATGGCGGTGGTGCTCTCGAAGCCCGGAAGGGCCCCCTTCAGATCGCCCTGGTTGATGGAAGGCACGGTGGCGGAGAAGACCGATGCCATGGACAGCTATTCCTCCTACGCGGGCCGCTACGAGGTCCGGGAGCAGGAGGGCAAGGTGATCCACTTCGTGGAGCTGAGCCTCTTCCCCAACTGGATCGGCACGGCCCAGGAGCGCTTCTTCAAACTGGAGGGAGACCGGCTCGAGCTGTCCGCGGCGCTCCCCATGAAAGACGGCATCGAACAGACCGTCGCGCTGGTGTGGGAGAAGACGGGATGAAAGATCGCATCGGACAGACTGCGCGCACCGCTCTCGGGTAAAACCCTGGAAACGTGCCAGGTAAAGACCTGACTGAATTAACGTCCAAAGTTTTACTCACTCCTCGCCCGATATTCCGCTCATCGGCGATTCCACTACGCCTGGGACATATGGCGCCCCGGATTTAGTCAAATCGATTTCGTCACACTGTATCCGTTTGTAATCATTACGATATATCCACGGGTTCTTTGAGTCGGTTCACAGTTTGGCGCACCGACTTCATGAGATATAAGGAGGGGGAAATTCGCACCTGCTCGGGGAGCTTGGAGCGCGGCCATGCGCTGAGTACTTGAGGAGGCGTTGGAAATGGTTTCATCCGATCTTCTGTCCGGCCCGGGGCCTGGCCCCGACGAGCCGGAGCGCAGCTCCACCGCCAAGGTGCTGGAGGTGCTCATCGTCGAGGATTCCCTCGCCGATGCGGAGATCAGCGTGCTCGGCCTCGAGGCCGCCGGCTTCAAGGTGCGCGCGCGGCGGGTGGAGACCCAATCCGATTACCTGCGGGAGCTCTCCGAGCCCACGGACATCGTGCTCTCGGACCATGCCATGCCGGCCTTCGACGCCAAGCGCGCCCTGAAGCTGCTGCACGAGCGCGACCTCGACATCCCCTTCATCGTGGTTTCGGGCCGCATCGGCGAGTCCGCGGCGGTGGACCTCATGAAGGCCGGTGCCAACGACTACGTACGCAAGGACAACCTGGAGCGCCTGGGGCCCGCGGTGCGCCGCGAGCTCGCGGAGGCGGAGAACCGCCGCCGCGCGCGGCTCACCGCCGAGAAGCTGGACCGCCAGGAGCGGACCCTCGACACCCTCATGCACAACCTGCCGGGCATGGTCTACCGGCTGAAGCGCGACGGCGCCACCTGGCGTTTCGAGTTCGTGAGCGAGGGCTGCCTCGCCTTGACGGGCCACGAGCGCGAGACCCTGGTGGGCGGCAAGGGTCTCGAGATCTGGGCGCTGCTGCACGGCGAACCGGACGGGGAACCCGTGGAGGCGCTCATGGCGGCCCTCGAATCCGAAGGCGAGTTCACCCTGGAACACCAGATCCGCAGCGCCAACGGCGATGTGAAGTGGGTCTGGCACCGGGGCACGGCGGTGGCCGGCGACCCGGAACATATAGAAGGCTTCATCGCCGACGTGACCCCCCAGAAGGTGGGCCAGGCGAAGCTCGACTACCTCGCCCACCACGACATGCTCACGGGCCTGTCCAACCGCATGGTGTTCGAGGAGGAGCTGGGCCGGAGCATCGAGCGGGTGAAGCGCCATTTCCGCAACGGCGTGCTGCTGTTCATCGACCTCGACAACTTCAAGGAGATCAACGACTCCTGGGGCCACCAGTGGGGCGACGCCGTGCTGCGCGCCGTGGCCAGCCGGCTCACCACCTGCAGCCGCAAGGGCGACATCCTGGCGCGGCTCGGGGGCGACGAGTTCGCCCTGGTCATGGACGACGACGAGAAGGCCGAGGAGATCGCCCAGAGCGTGCAGCGCATCCTGGACGAGGTCGCCCAGCCCATGAAGGTCCAGGGCCGCGACATGACCGTCACGGCCAGCATCGGCGTGGCGCTGTTCCCGGAGAACGGCGAGGACGTGACGGCGCTGTTGCGCAACGCGGACGCGGCCATGTACGCCGCCAAGGAGGCCGGGCGCAACACCTTCCGCTTCTTCGCCAAGAAGATGAACGAGCGGGCGCGCAGCATGGCGGTGATGCGCGGGGCGCTGCGCCAGGCGCTCAAGAACGAGGAGTTCGACCTGCAGTACCAGCCGGTGGTGAAACTCGCGGACCGGCGCATCGTGAGCGTCGAGGCCCTGGCGCGCTGGAGGCGCTCCCAGAACGTCCTCATGACGGCGGAGCATTTCATCTCCTTCGCCGCGGACACCGGCATGGTGCGCGCCATCGACCGCTGGGTGGTGGGCGCCGTGTGCCGGCAGGCGCGGGAATGGCACGATGCGGGCGTGCCCTTCGGCCGTATCGCCCTCAACCTCTCGGCCCAGACCTTCTACGAGCCCCGCATCGTGAGCGTGCTCGAGGCAGCCATGTCGGAATACGGGGTGGACCCGTCGTGGCTGGAGGTGGAGGTGACGGAAGCCGTGCTCATGCAGGACATGATCGGGACCCAGGTGGTGCTGCAGAAGTTCGCGGACCTGGGCATGGCGCTCACCCTGGACGATTTCGGCACCGGCTATTCCTCCCTCAACAACCTGCGCCGCTTCCCGCTCGACCGCCTGAAGATCGCGCGGGACTTCATCAAGGAGGTCCCCTGGCAGGAAGGCGACGTGCAGATCTGCCGCACCATCCTGGCGCTGGCCTCGAGCCTGCGCATCGAGGCGGTGGCGGAGGGCATCGAGAACCAGGAGCAGGCGCTGTTCCTGCACCATGCCGGTTGCGAGTCGGGGCAGGGTTATCTCTTCGCCATGCCCCAGTCGGCGGAGGACATGGCCGAGCTGCTGCGCGAGGGCGAGGTCACCCTCGACCCGGCGCGCGCCGCGCTCGCGGCGCAGCGGGAGAAAGAAGGGCGCCGGGTGATCTGAGGTTCAGAGGCGCCACCACCGGCTCCACGACGGACCGGGGGTTTCACGCACCGGGGTATACTCGAAGCATGGCCAGGGGAGCCATTTGGGCGATGCATGGGGTGCCCGAGCCGGTCCGTTTCGCGGGGCGGCTCGTGCTCGCGTCTTTGCTCCTTTCCCTGGTCGCCTACTTCGCGGCCCGCGCCCAACCCCATCAGGGCTTCGTGCCCATCTGGCCCGAAGGGGGGCTCGGGCTCGCGCTGCTCTGGCGCCACGGCGCCCGTTACTGGCCCGCGGTCGTCATCTCCAACACCGTACTGAGTTACACGGTGGGCACGCCGCTGCTCGCCGCCACCGGCGTCGGCTGGCTGCAGGTGCTGATCGTGGGCATCGCCCTCTACCTCCTGAAGCGCTGGCGGGTGAAGCCCGCCCTAGACGACCTGCGCCAGTTCGGCCTGTTCACGCTCGCCTGCGCCGTCGCTTCGTCGGTGGCCCTGCCCGTGTACGGCTTCCGTGTGGGGGTGGTGCTCCACTATCCGCAGGCGCTGGCCTTCGAGTTCGGGATGGACTACTTCGTCTCCTCGCTGTTCAGCTGCCTCATCTTCACGCCGCTGCTTGTGTCCGGTTCGCGGCGTATCTTCGCGAGCCCGCTGCGCCGGGCCGGGCTCGTCCTGGCGCTGGCGGCCATCGCGATCGCGGCCGGCATCATCCTCGGCCTGCGCCCGGAGCTCCGGGACCGTTCGCTGTTCCTGCTGCTGCCCTTCGTGATGGCCGCTGCCGTGGCCGGAAGGGTGGCCGGGGCGAGCGCGGCGGCCGCGCTGCTCACCCTGGTGTTCGTGGCCAT
>DASYZF010000298.1:0-4553 GCA_035946515.1 Gammaproteobacteria bacterium
ACCCGGCGGCATCCGAAACTCCCGGGCACCATCCACACCGCCGCTCTGGCAGTGGAGGAAGCCGGTGGCCGGGCGCTGGCCATCGCCATGGATGTGCGCGAGGAAGAGTCGGTGGACGCGGCGATGCAGCAGGCGGTGGACCGCTTCGGCCGGATCGACATCCTGGTGAACAACGCCAGCGCCATCTGGCTCGCCGGCACCCTCGATACCCCCATGAAGCGTTACGACCTCATGACCGGGGTGAACGTGCGCGGCACCTTCCTCTGCTCCCAGAAGGCCCTGCCCCACCTGCTCAAGGCTCCGAACCCGCACATCCTGAACCTGGCGCCACCCGTGAACCTCAAGCCCCGCTGGTTCAAGGAGCACACCGCTTATACCCTCTCCAAATACGGCATGAGCTTCTGCACCTTGGGCATGGCGGCGGAGTTCGCCGCCCACGGGGTGGCGGTTAACGCGCTTTGGCCCCGCACGGTCATCGCCACCGCTGCCATCAGCATGCTGGGCGGCCACGTGCAGAAGGAATACTGCCGCGTGCCCGCGATCGTCGCGGACGCCGCCCATGCGATCCTCACCCGCGAGAGCAAGAGCTGCAACGGCAACTTCTTCATCGACGAGGAAGTGCTGCGCGCCGAGGGGATCACGGATTTCACCGGCTATTCCGTGGCACCGGACCGGCCCCTGGCCCCGGATCTTTTCCTGGATTGACGGCGCGCTGCCGCGCTACAGGAGGGACAGATGGCATACCGCAACATCCTGCTGGCTTATGACGGCAGTCTCGACGGGCGCAAGGCACTCTTGGAGGGCGCCGAGATCGCGAAGTGCTTCAAGGCCAAGACTCACCTCCTGGCGGTCATCAAGCCCGGCCTCGGCACCGCCATGGCCCAGGGGCTCACCGCGGCCCAGGACGGCGACCAGACGGTCTACTACAAGGGCACGCTGGAAGACGGGGTGAAGTTCCTGAAGAAACACGGCCTCGAGGCCGAGGGCCACGCCGTGCACGGCGACCCCGTGGAGGAGATCGTGCGACTGGCAAAGCAGGTGAAGGCGGACCTAGTGGTGGTCGGTCACCGGGTACGCGGGCCCTTGGCCCGCTGGTGGACCACGCCCACCAGCATGACGCTGCTCGACAAGCTCGACTGCAGCTTGCTCATCGGCATGCAGGAGGGGGACTTAAGCGTGCTGCCCGAACCGAGGAAGTGACCGGCGAAGTCAGGTTCAGCTGATCTCCACCCAGGCGGGCACGTCGCGCCAGGATTCGCCGAGCTCCTGGTCCAGGGCCCGGTAGTCGGGCTCGAACTCCTCTACCAGCTTCCAGAACCGCGCTGAGTGGTTGAGATGGCGGGTATGGGAGAGCTCGTGGATGATGAGGTAACGCACCAGCTCCGGCTCCAGGAACAGGAGTTTGTAGTTGAGGCTGAGCGTCAGGTTCGACGAGCAGCTGCCCCAACGGCTGCTCTGGCCGCGGATCTGCATGCGTTTGTAGCTGAAGCCGGTGGTGCGGCAGAGCTGCGGCACGTATACCGAGAAATACTCCCGCGCCCGCTCCGTGAGCCAGCGCCGCAGCGCGTCGCGGGCCGCCTTCTCATGCTGGGCGTCGTAGTGCACCGTGAGCATGTCGCCCGAAGCGGTGACCCGGGCCTGTCCGCCGGCGCGGCTGTGGTAACGCACCTGCCAGCGCTCGGGGATGCCGCGCAGCTCGATGCTCTGGGGTAGGGTGAGGTCCGCGTCCACCACCTGCTCGCGCATGCGCGTCCAGGTGTCACGGATCCACTGGCGGTGTTTCGCCACGAAGGCGCGGGCCCGTTCCCGGCTCACGTGGCGGGGGATGACGACTTCGATGCCCTGCCAGGGCGTGATGCGCACCTGCAGGGACTTGGCCCGCGGGCTGCGGCGCCAGTGATAAGCCAGGGGACCGTGCATGTCTGGCCTCTCCACGCGGACGCGGGGTATGCGCCCGCGCCTTTCTTGGTGTTATGCCTGCTTCTTCTCCGCGTAGCCGTACTCTTCGCGTGCCGCGAGCACCGTGGACTCGGACTCGAAGAGCTCGGGGAGCACGAACTCGAACTCGTGGCGGTGCACCGAGACGATGTCGCCGTGCTTGAGGGCGCGGTCGCCCGCCACCCGGTCGCCGTTCACGAAGGTGCCGTTGATGCTGCCCTGGTCGGTGATCCAGAAGGAGTGGCCGCGACGCTCGATGAGGGCGTGGCAGCGGCCCACCGTGGGTTCGGCGGCGATGACGTACTGCACCTCAGGGTCGTAACCGGCGACGCGGCCGATCACCGTGGATTTCTCCCCCAGCTCGTAGCGCTTGATGTCGTTGGGGTTGCTGATGTCGTAGAGCACCGCCTGGATGCCGGCATCCTGGCCCGGCGATGCCTCCACCTTGGGGAGGAACTGCTTCAGTCCACCCTTGCTCCAGACGTAATAGCCGCCGCCGCCGAGGATGGACAAGAGCAGCAGCACCGCGATCCAGATCCACAGGGTGCGGCGCGACTGCTCCTCCACCTGCTGCATGTGGGTGAGCGGCGTGTTGAAGGTGAAGCCCTGGGGCCCCGAGGCTACCGGCGCCGGCGCAGGTGCCTCCTCCTCGGGCGCAGGCACCGCCTTGGCGTTGCTGAGCGTGCCGTTGATCTGAGTGTAGATACCGGCGAGATCGCCCGCCTGGTAAGCCCGGTAGTAACCGGCGCCGGTCTTCTCGGCGAGCGTCTGCAGCAGCTCGTAATCCGCTTCGTCCGTGAAGGCGATGCCGAACACGCGCACGTGCTTGGCCACCGCTTCGGGGATCAGCGACTGGGTGATCCAGTGGATCTTGTCGCTGTCGCGGGAGGCGTTGCCCACGTCCACGTAGCCGTCGGTCATGAGCACGATGTACTTCTGGGCGTCGCTGCGGCCGTGGGTGCCGAGCTCGTAGAGGGCGCGCTCTAGGGCGGCGCCGGTGTCGGTCCACTGGCCGCGGTAATCCAGCTTCGCCACCGCCGCCTCGGCGCCGGCCCGGGCGTTGTCGTCCACGGCGGTGAGCGGCATGAGCACTGCCGGGTTGGTGGCGAACTCGATGATGGAGACGCGGGTCTCGGGTCCCAGCCGACCCACGAAGTCCGTGACGGCCTTGCCGGCGAGTCGGCTGGGGTCGTTGGTGCGCATGCTGCCGGAGTTATCCAACACCAGCACCACGTCCTGGGGGGCGGCGAAGGCCGGCAGGGCGAGACCCAGCCACAGACCGAACAAGGCCACCGTATGGAATGCCGCTTTCACCCTCTTACACCCTCTCAAGCGTCTTACCTCATTGTAGCGGTCGGCGGGCTGAAACCCGAGTGTCAAAAGATCATTTCCCGTAACGGTTTATGATGGTTTCTTAAAGCATTTTTTCTATGAAGTTCAAATAGATAGACCGGGAATGTCTAAATTTTCACCAATCCTAACACCGCCGTGACCAAAAGGTTGAGGCTGGCGGCGAACCCCAGGGTCCAGCTCAGGACCCGGAGCCAGACGATGCCCAGGGTATAGGCCGGCATATGCACCAGCCGGGCTGCCGCGAACACGGCCGCAGCCAGACTGGTACGCAGGCTGAAGCCGCCGGTGAGGGCGAGCAAGAGCACCGCCACAGCGAAAGCCGGATAGTGGGCCTGCAGGTTGTCATAAGCGCGTTCCGCCCGCTGGCCCCATTCCGGCAGCGGTGGCAAACCCGCCGTGGAACGGTTGGACAGCATCCAGCCCAGCCCATAGGTCTGGTATTTGCACACGAAACCCGGCACCCAGCCCAGCATCAGCAGGAAGGTCACCAGCCCCAGCATCTGCAGTTCGAACGCCATGAGAAGACTCTCCACACGGGATCTCGCCGCCGAGATTGTAGCGCCGGCGCCTCGACAGCCGCAGTGAGGGACCCGATAATGCCCCGCATCCCATGCCCGCCATCCTCGAAGCCCGCCAGCTCGTGAAACGCTACCCCGGCGTCACCGCCGTGGATCGCGTCAGCTTCGCCGTGCAAGCCGGTGAATGCTTCGGCCTGCTCGGCCCCAACGGCGCCGGCAAGACCACCACCGTGGAGATGATGGAAGGCATCAACGAGCCCAGCGCAGGCGAGGTGCATTACCGCGGCAAGCCGGTGGACGCGGGCTTCCGCCAGGAAGTGGGCATCCAGTTCCAGTCCACCGCGCTGCAGGATTTCCTCACGGTACGGGAAACCTTGCAGCTCTTCCGCAGCTTCTACTCCCGTGGCCTCGAAGTGGACGAGCTCACCCAGCTCTGCACCTTGGGAGAGTACCTAGACCGGGATGCCCGCAAGCTCTCCGGCGGGCAGCGTCAGCGCCTGCTGCTCGCGCTGGCGCTGGTCAACGATCCGGAGGTGCTGTTCCTGGACGAGCCCACCACCGGCCTCGACCCCCAGGCGCGCCGCAACTTCTGGGACCTGATCCGCGCCATCAAGGCGCGGCACAAGACGGTGATCCTCACCACCCATTACATGGAAGAAGCCTTCCTGCTCTGCGACCGCATCGCCATCATGGACCACGGCCACATCATCGCCGAGGGCTCACCTTCCTCGCTGCTGGCCAAGC
>DASYZF010000299.1:0-5776 GCA_035946515.1 Gammaproteobacteria bacterium
TGGGTGGTGAACAGCGGGGTCTTGCCGAACTCGGTGATGTTGGCGAGCACCGGCACCTTCACCGCCTGGGTGAACTGCCGGTATTCGTCGAGCGTAGCCAGGGCCTCGGCGAAGATCATGTCCGCGCCCGCTGCCACGTACTCCAGGGCGCGGTCCACCGCCGCCTGCTGGCCTTCCACCGCGTGGGCATCGGTGCGCGCCATGATCACGAACCTGGAGTCGGTGCGGCCGTCCACCGCCGCCTTGATGCGGTCGCACATCTCGGCCGCTTCCACGAGCTCCTTGCCCGGCCGGTGGCCGCAGCGCTTGGCCGCCACCTGGTCCTCGATGTGCAGGGCCGCGGCACCGGCGCGGATCATCTCCTGCACGGTGCGCGAGATGTTGAAGGCCGCGCCCCAGCCCGTGTCCGCGTCCACCAGCAGCGGTAGCTCCGTGGCGCCGGTGATGCGGCGGATGTCCTCGCACACGTCGTTGAGGGAGGTCATCCCCAGGGCCGGCAGGCCGAAGGAAGCGTTGGCCACGCCCGCGCCGGAAAGGTAGAGGGCCTTGAAACCGGCCCGCTCCGCCAACAGGGCGGCATAGGCGTTGATGGCGCCCACCACCTGCAGGGGACGTTCGGCTTCGAGCGCAGACCAGAAGCGCACGCCGGCGGAGACTTGGGCCATGGACGGTCCTTGACTTGAGGTGAAGCGGTACCCGGGGCGACCGGGGACCAGAGGGCTGCGTATTTTACCGGTTTGAAAGGTTCTGAGCGAACGGCGCCATTAGCGCTAAAACCTGGGGTGCAAAAGACGGTGTGAGTTTCAGGCGCGGCTTCCGGCGCCGATCTCCACCACCAAACGGCCCCGGTGCTGCCCCGCCAATACCCTGGGGAACACCGCGGGCAGCGCGTCGAAAGCCACGGTCTCGCCGGCGATGAGCGCGAGCTTGGTGGGTCTCAGGTCCGTGGCGATGCGCTTCCACACCTTGAGCCTGAGTTCGCGCGGCGTCGCCATGGAGTTGATGCCGAGCAGGTTCACGCCGCGCAGGATGAAGGGCATGACGGTGGTGTTGAGCTCGTGGCTGCCGGCGAGGCCGATGGAGGCGATGCTGCCCCACCAGCCCACGGTGCGCGTGAGCCAGGTGAGCATCTCCCCGCCCACGTTGTCCACGGCGCCCTGCCACTGGATGCGTTCCAGCGGCCGCTTGCCGTAGTCGATCTCGTCGCGCAGCAGGATCGAGCTCGCCCCCAGCTGCTTCAGGTAATCCTGGGAATCCTTCTTGCCCGTGACCGCCACCACCTCGTAGCGGCGGCGCGCCAGCATGTTCACGGCGATGCTCCCGACGCCGCCGGTGGCGCCGGTGACGATCACCGGGCCGCCCTTGGGCTTGAGACCGTTGTGCTCCAGGCGATGAATGGCGAGCGCGGCGGTGAAGCCGGCGGTGCCCACCATCATGGCGCTCTTGGGGTTATAGCCCTTGGGGATGGGGATCACCCACTCGCCCTTCACCCGCGCGAACTCGGCGTAGCCGCCGTCGTGGTCCTCGCCTAGCCCTGAGCCCGTCACCAGCACCTTCTGGCCCTTCCTGAAGCGCCGGTCGGCGGAGGACACGACGGTGCCGGCGAGGTCGATGCCGCCCACCAAGGGGAAGCGCCGCAGGATCTTGCCCTTGCCGGTGGCCGCCAACGCGTCCTTGTAGTTGACGCTGGAGTAGGCGACCTTGACGACCACTTCCCCCACCGCGAGGTCGTCGAGGGTGAGCTGCTCGAAGCGGGCCACGACCTGCTTCTCGATCTCGTGGATGCGGTAGGCGGTGAACGGCTTGGTCATGTCGGCTCTCCCCGGCGGAAGCGTCTATTCTGGCATAGCCGCATCCCGGCCCCATAAAAAGCAGAGCCCCGCGGGGGCGGGGCTCTTTACCGATCTCCCGGTGACGGGACGGCTTTAGAACACGTAGCGCACGCCGATCTGGAAGTCGTTCTCGTCCGAGTTGTTGGAATAGCCCGCGAACACCCGCCATTCGTTGGTGAGGCTGTAGAGCGCCTTCACCCCGATGGTGTTCTCGGTGGTGCTGTTCACGTCGGTGTGCTGCACCATGCCGTCCAACTCCAGCTTCTCCACCGGCACGAAGCGCAGGCCGCCGTCGACGCCCCAGCCGTTGTGGCTGCCGTTGTTGGTCACGTGCTGGCCCAGGAACGACAGGTCGGCGAAGAAGCTGAGCTGTGAGTTGATGTCGGTGTAATAGCCGGCGCCGACGCCGTAGCGGTTGTCGGTGATGCCGCAGCAGGACGCATTGCTGAAATCGCCGGTGAGGCGCCAGTGCGGTTGCAGCTCGTAAGAACCGTCCACGAACACGCCGGTGAGGTCGGAGCCACCTCCGCTCAGGTTCTCGCTCAAGTAGCCGCCCTCCGCGTAGGTGTATCCGAAAGGGGACGCAGCTGGCTGATCGGCCCAGGCGGCGAGAGGCGCCGCCGCGCAAAGGATCGCCAGCGACAGGATGCGTTTCAACATGATCTTCCTCCTTAATAATACGGAAAGCTCACGTATGTGAGCCTCCGTTCGCTTGTGTACCGCGAATATAGACGCACGTCCTGGAAACACGGCAACGCAAATGACATAAGCGCCACACTTCGTTACCGAACTGTGACGCAGTTATCCAAAAGGGAAATTATGTGAAGAAGCGGACGAGACTTGTGCGTTGAGGAGAAATCCGGATTGCATAGTGACCTGACATCGCGTCCTTTCGCGCAGCGCAGACCGCGCGGTCTCAAGGCCTCACCCCGCGTGTTTGCGCGTGCCCACGAAGCTGCGCAGCGCGTTGGCCATCTCCATGCCGGTCTGATAGCGCTTATCCGGATCCTTGTCCAGCGCCTTGTCCACGATCACCTTGAGTGCGGGCGGGATGTCCGGCCGCAGGAAGGTCACGTCCGGGTGCGGCTCGTTGGTAATCTTGAACAGGAGGCCGGTGAGCGACGGCGCCTCGAAGGGCAGTTCGCCGCGGACCAGCTGATAGAAAGTGACGCCGAGGGAATACAGGTCGCTGCGGCCGTCCACCTTGTTGCCCGCCACCTGCTCGGGGGACATGTAGAGCGGGCTGCCGAGGATGGTGCCGGTCTTGGTGCGGCTCAAGTCGGTGAGCGCGGCGATGCCGAAGTCGGTGATCTTCACCCGCCCGCTGGCACGGTCGTACATGATGTTAGCGGGTTTGATGTCGCGGTGCACCACGTGGTGCTTGTGGGCGTATTCGAGCGCCTCGGCGATCTTGATGATGATGGCTGCCGCCTCGTTCATGGGCAAGAGCGCGCTCGACTCGGTGTATTTCTGCAGCGAGTCGCCCGGCAGGAAGTCCATGGCGATGTAGGCCAGGCCCTGGTCCTCGCCCACGTCGTAGATGGTGACGATGTTGCTATGGTTGAGGCGGCCCGCGGTCTCCGCTTCGCGGAAGAAGCGGTCGTGCACGTCCTTCAGGGCTTCTCCGTCAAATTCATCGGACAGGGCCAGGGTCTTGATGGCCACCTGCCGCCCGATCTTGGCGTCCTTGCCGAGGTACACGATGCCCATGGCGCCGCGTCCCAATTCCTGCATCAGCTCGTAACGGCCGAGCATGGGTTTCTGCAGGCCGCCGCTGTTGATCGCGCGCGACAGAGCCGAGGCCGCACCGGTTCGGGTGAGCGACGGCGTGCTCTCCAGCTGGCGCAGCCGCTCCAGGCGCTCGTTCAAGCCCTCGTAGGCGGGCGCGATCCTCTGGATGAAGGCGTAGACCTCCAGCGCCTGTGAATAGCGGCGGCCCCGCTCGTGTTCCTGCCCGAGGTTCATGAGGTTGTCGCAGAGCGTACGCGAGGGCAGGCACAGCTTGAAGCGCTGGAAGGCCTGGTCGAAGCGGCTGAGCGCCTGCAGGGCCAGGGCGTATTCGCGGTTCAGCTCGGACATGGTGCCGCGCGACACGCCGCCGCGCTCACGCACGAAGTGCACGGCGCCGAGGAACACGTGGCCCAGCACCAGGAACCAGAACGGCAGCATCAGCGGCAGCCACAGCGACTTCGAGAGCAACGGCAGGAATTCGCCGATCAGCAGGCCGAGGGCCAGCACCGCGGTGAGGCCGATGCCCAGAAAGCGGCCGAGGTGCGGGAGCAGCAACACGAGGTAGAGTCCCATGACCACCACCAGCAGCGCGCGCAGACCCCAGGCCCAGAACGGCGTGGACACGACGTCGCCGTTGAGCAGTCCGGACACCAGCGAAGCGGCGGCCAAGACCGGCGCGCGTTCGCTCTCCACGCGTCCTACCAGCACCACCTTGCCGGCCAGCTTCTCCGCCGGCACGGAGCCGGCCAGCACCTCGGCGACGCCGTAACGCGCGACCGCCGTCGCCTGGTCCTGTGGCAAGACCTGCATGCTGCGGTCGGTGCGGATGACGTCGTTGCCGAGCGTGATGCCGCCGAAAGCCTGGACGCCGATGCGATTGATCTCGATGTCCTGCTCGCGCGCCGCCGCCAGCAGCGCCAGCGTCGCCACGGCGTGGCCGTCGGACTGCACCAGCAGTGGCGCCATCGGCGAAGCATCGGGGGTCTCATCCAGGAAGCCGACGCCGCTGGCGGCGTTGATGAACTTCGGCAGCGGCACGTCCAACGAGACTGCCGACGCGTTGGGCACATCCACCGACAGGGCGAAGGACGGGCTGCCGGCGGAATCCGCTTTGGCGGCGTCGCTGCGGGAACCGCGCGCGGCGATGAGCACCCGGCCGGAATGCTGCAGGCTAGTGGCTAGTGCGGCATCAGTATCGAGCGCGGTCTGCGCTTCGCTGAGCTTGGCGGTGACCGCGGTGTCGTTGGCACCGGCGGCGAGCGACTGCAGCTGATTCAGGTAATCCAGCGCGGCGGAGTTCTGCGGCGACGCGAGGTCCTCGGTGAGCACGATCACGCCGGCCTTGTCGTCGCCGAGCGTGTCCACCAGTTTGGCGAGCACACTGCGCGGCCAGGGCCAGGGTCCGTATTGCTTCAGCGCGGGCGCGTCGATGGACGCCACCGCCACCTGCGGATTGGCGACGCGCGCAGGAGCCAGCGCGCGACCGAAGCCATAGCCCGCCCACTCCACGTTCATGCCGCCCTGCAATAGGGCCAGCAGCGCGAACGCGAGGACTGCGACCCAGCTCCAGACGGTGATGCTTTTCAGGAAACCGGGCATGTGCTGGTGGAACTCCAGGAAAATCGCCCTCGCGGACCCGACTGCGGGAACCCCCGACTCCGGTTTTCCATAACCGGATTTGACCTAAGGGTAGCCTAAAATCCCAAATCTCACACTACGGGAATCACTTGCCCAAGTCTTCCACGCGGGCCTTCAAAGCCCGGTTCACGCCCTCGAAACCCGCTCGGTTGGCGGCTCCAGCTTCCGCCACAGGAACGAGCACCCTGCAGCAGTGCCGGTTTGAAGAGATGTCGGGTGCCACCCGCATGGATGCGCGCGGTCAGCCGACCACCCGGCTCAGCCAGGCCCGCGATGGGTCATGATCGGTTGCGCAGCCACTCGCAGAGGTTGCGCCCCGCGTCCGCCGCCAGCACCAACGCGAAACCCGCGAAGCTGTCGAAGCTGCGGCTCACACCCACCAACGACATTGTGAGCAGACCCACCGTCACCGGCACCCCGAGGGTGGCATACACCATCAGCGAACGGCCTGGCACTTCGGTCTCGCGTAAAAGACCCGCGCGACGCGGCACCAGCAGGAACACCACCAGGGCGATGGGCACCACGCACAGCACCAGAATCAACACCCGCCGGTCGGCCTGTTCTACAGGCACCCA
>DASYZF010000300.1:0-3717 GCA_035946515.1 Gammaproteobacteria bacterium
CGGAGCAAGGCCAAATAGGGGAGCACGCGGGGAAACCCGCGAGGTGTGGTCCGCACCGCTCCCGGGTAGGCTGCTAGAGCGGCGCGGTGACGCGCCGCCCAGAGGAATGGCTGCCCACGACAGAACCCGGCTTACGGCCGACTCCTTCTTTACCCTGACCCCGAGTCATATGACCGGCTCCGGCGCGCCGGAGAGCGGCTATTTTTTGCCCAGACCCCGCTGATCCCGGCTCCGAACCACAGCAAATGGCCTAAATCGCGGGATTTTGGCCGGTTCTTAGTTAATGCAGCGTCTAAAGTGCTTATTGTAAGACATTGATATTTAAGTCTTTAATTAGCACATTTTTTGCACAAAACCTCGGCTAAGTCCCTGTCCCGTAAGCAAATTTTCCTATTTTGTACTTGACTCGCCTTAAAGCGCTTCCTATAGTGAGCGAGGTGGGAAAAAGTGGAACGAAATGGGATAGGCGGGAGGCGATAGCGAGCACATGTTCCGCGGCATCAGCAACCTGACCCTGGATGCGAAGGGGCGCCTCGCCGTGCCCGCGCGCTATCGCGAGCGCATGCAGGAGCTCTGCCGCGGCCAGCTCGTGGTCACCATCGACCGCGACCACTGCCTGCTGATCTATCCGCTGCCCGAATGGGAGGCCCTGGAAGAGCGCCTGGTGCGCCTGCCGAGCCTCAACAAGCAGGCGCGCGAACTGCAGCGTCTGTTGCTCGGCCACGCCACCGAAGTGGAATTGGACAGCCATGCGCGCCTGCTCCTGCCGCCGGAGCTGCGCAGCTTCGCCGGTCTCGAGCGCGACGTGGTGCTGCTCGGCCTCGGCCGCAAATTCGAACTCTGGCAACAGGCCGCCTGGGACGCGCGCCGCGAGGCGAGTCTCACGGGCGACGCGGAAGGCGCGGGCGGACTGCCCGACGAACTCGCCAGGCTGGTGCTTTGAGCGCCGCGGGCGCTCACCGGCCGGTGTTGCTGAAAGAGGCGGTGGATGCCCTGACGGTGCAGGCCGGCGGCATCTACCTGGACGGGACCTTCGGGCGCGGCGGCCACAGCCGCGAGATCCTGAAGCGGCTCGGGGCGGAAGGGAAGCTGCTCGTGCTGGACCGGGATCCGGAGGCGCACGCGGCGGCCCTGGCGCTGGCGGAGCGTGATCCGCGGGTGGCGGTGCATCGCGCGGCGTTCTCAGGGCTGGAGCGCATCGCGGCTGAGGCGGGAGTGAGCGGTCGGGTGAACGGCGTGTTGTTGGACATCGGTGTCTCGTCGGCGCAGTTGGACGATCCGCGCCGCGGCTTCAGTTTCACCCGCTCCGGCCCGCTCGACATGCGCATGGACCCCGGGACCGGCGAGAGCGCGGCCGGCTGGCTGATGCGCGCGCCGGAGCAGGACATCGCCGCCGTGATCCACGAGTACGGCGAGGAACGCCACGCGCGGCGCATCGCCAAGGCCATCGTCGCCGCCCGCGCCGCCGCCCCGTTGACCGACACCCTGCAGCTCGCCGAGATCGTGAGCGGCGCCGTGCCGCGCCACGACCGCTTCAAGCACCCGGCCACGCGCAGTTTCCAGGCCATCCGCATCTTCATCAACCGCGAGCTCGAGGAGCTCGGCTCCTGCCTGCAGCAGTGCCTCAAGGTGCTGGCCCCGGCGGGGCGGCTCGCGGTGATCAGCTTCCATTCGCTCGAGGACCGCATGGTGAAGCGCTTCATGCGCGACCAGTCGCGGCTGCCGGCGCCGGACCCCAAGGCCCCCTGGCTCGAGCCCGAGGGCAAGCCGCTGTTGCGCGTGGTCGGCAAGGCGGTGCACGCGGGGGAGGCGGAGGTGGCGGAGAACCCGCGGGCCCGCAGCGCGGTGCTGCGCGTGGCGGAGAAGCTGCCATGAACCCGAGCCGCGCCGTGGTGGTGCTCCTGGGGGTGGCGGTGTTCCTCTCGGCGCTGGCGCTGATCGACTCGCGTCACCAGAACCGCATCCTGTTCGAGCAGACCCAGCAGCGGCGCGAGCAGCGCGACCAGCTCAACGTCGAGTGGGGACGCCTGCTGCTGGAGCAGAGCACCTGGTCCACCCACGCCTACATCGAGCAGTCCGCCACCCAGAAGCTGGACATGCACACCCCCGTGAACCCCGAGATCCTGGTGGTGCAGCCATGAGCCGCGCGCCCGCCGAGAACCGCAGCGCCGGCTGGCGCCCCGTCGCCGTGCTGCTGTTCTTCGGCGCCGTGGCCCTGGGGCTCACGGGCCGCGCCGTGTATCTCCAGGTCCTGGACAAGGGCTTCCTGGTGGGCCAGGGCGACGAGCGCCATCTCAGGGTCGAGGAGATCCCCGCCCACCGCGGCATGATCCTGGACCGCAACGGCGAGCCCCTGGCGGTGAGCACGCCGGTGGATTCCATCTGGATGAACCCGCAGGAGCTCGGCGAGACGCCCGCGAGGCTCCCCGAGCTCGCCAAGGCGCTCGGGCTCACCGCCGGCACCCTGGCGAAGCTGGTGCGCGAGAACCAGGAGAAGGAGTTCGTCTACCTCGCCCGCGGCCTCGATCCCTACGCCGCCGGGCAGGTGATGGCCCTGGACGTGCCGGGCGTCTACACCCAGCGCGAGTACCGCCGCTACTACCCGGCGGGCGAGGTCACGGCCCACGTGCTGGGCTTCACCAGCGTGGACGACGTGGGCCAGGAGGGCCTGGAGCTCGACTACAACGAGTGGCTCAAGGGCGTGCCCGGCGCCGAGCGCGTGATCGTGGACCGCTACGGCCGTTCGGTGCAGGACGTGGAGAACCTCAAGGCCCCGCGCCCCGGCCGCGACCTCACCGCCAGCATCGACCTGCGCATCCAGTACCTCGCCTACCGCGCCCTGAAGCAGGCGGTGCTGGCCCAGGGCGCGCGCTCCGGCTCCATCATCATCATGGACTGCCACACCGGCGAAGTGCTGGCCATGGCCAACCAGCCGTCCTTCAACCCGAACAACCGCGTCGGCTACGACAGCGATGCCTACCGCAACCGCGCCGTCACCGACATGTTCGAGCCCGGCTCCAGCATGAAGCCCTTCACCATGGTCGCGGCGCTGCTCTCCGGCAAGTACCAGCCGGGCTCCATGGTCGACACCGCGCCCGGCACCCTGAAGCTCGCGGGCTACACCATCCACGACGAGCGGGACTTCGGCCGCATCGACCTCACCACGATCATCGAGAAGTCCAGCAACGTCGGCGCGAGCAAGATCGCGCTGTCCCTCGATCCGCGCCTCATGTGGCGCACGCTCTCGGCCTTCGGCTTCGGGCGCCAGAGCGGCAGCGGTTTCCCCGGGGAGAGCGGCGGCGACCTGCCGGATTACCGCGGCTGGAACCCGGCGCGCCAGGCCACCATCTCCTACGGTTACGGCATCGCCATCACCGCGCTGCAGCTGGCCGACGCCTACGACACGCTCGCCTACGGCGGCCTGCACGTGCCGCCGAGCTTCCTGCGCCTCGATGCGGCGCCCCAGCCTGAGCCCATCATCCCGCCGGACATCGCCTCCGACCTGCGCGGCATGCTGGAGACCGTGGTGTCCCAGGAAGGCACCGGCAAGCTGGCGGAGATCACCGGCTATCACGGGGCGGGCAAGACCGGCACGGCGCACGTGGCCGTCAACGGCGGCTACTCGGCCACGGCCTACAACTCGACCTTCGCCGGCATGGTGCCGGCCACGGATCCGCGCCTGGTGGCGGTGGTGGTCATCAACCAGCCGAGCAACGG
>DASYZF010000301.1:0-3418 GCA_035946515.1 Gammaproteobacteria bacterium
TCCTCCATGCTCACGCCGCCGTGCACCTGGAGGTTGTCCAGCACCCGGTCGGCCCCGGTGTTGTCAGCATTGAAGCTCGTCGCGATGAAGCTGAAATCCTTGGTGTCGAGGCCCTGGCCCGTGAGCGCGGCGGCGAGCGCCTGGGTATAGAGCCCGTTGAGCTTATCCAGGCTGGTCGCGTCCGGGGCCGGGTGGCTGGCCGGAGCGGCGAAGGCCGCCTCCGCCGTCGTGCCGTGAGCGGTGTACCAGGCCCGTACCATGGAGTCCGTGACCGGGGTGACGTTGGCGATGCCGTCACCGCTGCGGGTGCTGAAGAGCACGTGGCTCATGTTGTCTTCGGCCTTGATCAGGAAGGGGGACTGCAATCCCGCCGTCGAGAGCAGGAAGCGCCCCTCGCTGTCGGTCATGCCGGTCTCGGTCTGGCCACGGTCGTCCTTGAGAGTGACCATCGCGTCCACGAACGGCGAGCCTACCGCCGCGGTGCCCATGACTGCATCGGAGGCGGTGACGGTGAGCGTCGCCATGTTGCTGGTGTAGGTGATGGGGTTGCCGCCGCCACCGTAGATGCCGCCGCTGCTGTTGTAGCTGATGGAGGCGGTGATGGTGGTGGTACCGGCGATCTTGGCGGTGGCGAGCCCGCTGCCGTTGACGGTGGCGACACTGGTCTCGGAGGAGGCCCACATCAGAGTGGCGCCGGTGACGATATTGCCGTTCATGTCCTTGGTCACGGCCTTGTACTGCTGGGTACTGCCTGCCGCTATGCTCGAATTGACGGGCGTGATGGCGATTTGGGTGATGATGGTGTTCCCGCCTCCACTGCTGCCGCCTCCACCGCCATAACCGCCACCACCGCCGCAGGCGACCAGGGCCAGGAAACCGAGCAGGGAGACGGCGAATCTGGGCAGGCTGGTACGCGACATGTAACCACCTCGTTGGATTGTTTCCGGGGGCACGTCGTTCACTAACCGTCCATGGTGCCGTGTCCAACTCGGCCGCTTCGCTACGCATCCGGCTCCGCTTGCGGCCCAGGTCGCGCATCCTGCGCTCCCGCTCAAAGCGGTGCTTTGAGCCCTGCCTGACGCTTGCCGGGTGCGAAGCTGTGCTTCGCGTGATCCCCCGGCTCGCCCCTACATCAGTGCAGGACTGCAGGCTCCGAAGGCTTATTCCGGCTTATGTGAACTTGCGGATTGCAGGCAGGTAAGGCGCTTACGGGGCCTTTGCGGCCACGAGATGGAAGCGTATCCGCACGGTGTCGGCCACTTGCAAAGCCCCGCCGCCAGCGCTGAAAGGCGTGATGCCGAAGTCGCTCTGCTTGATGTCGAAGGTGCCGGAGATACCCAGGGTATCGCCGTCGTGCTCCACGAAGATGGGTACGGTCACGTCCCGCGCCGTGCCGTGCAGGGTGATGCGCACCGTGGCGTCCAGGGCCCAATCGGGCCCCAGGAGCTTCACGGAGCGGATGCTGATCTCGGGGAAATGCTCCGCATCCAGCAGCGCGGGTCCCAGCATGTTCTTGCGGGTGCCGTCGATGGCGGCGGCGGAGGGCTGGGTGGCGAAATCCGGGCCTTCCACCCGCCGCGCGTCGGCATCATCCACCGCGAAACCGGCCACCGGCAGCGTCAGGCTGAAGCCCGAAGCGCGGATGTCATCGGCGAGATACACGTCGCCGGTGAGATCCTTCGCTTCGATCACATGGTTGTGGCCGAGGAGGACGGCGAGGGGCCCGGCGCGGTAGACCAGGAAGCGTACCTGTGAGCGCGCGGCATCGAGGGTGTAATGGATGCTGCCCGGCACCGGCAGAGACGGCAATGGGCCCGCAGCGGGCGTCGCGCCACCCGTGACCGGTACCGTCTGACAAGACGCGAGCAGCAAGGCCGCGACACCGAGCAGGATGGCGCGAAAATGCAGGAGGAGACCTCCAGCTTCGCTGTCCGTATGTCGTGCCGCGATGACCATGGCTGGAATGATACCTGCGTGGCGGTGGTCAGGAAGATGTCCCCGCCGTGGTAGCCTGATTCCATGACGAACCCCGCCAAGCCTGCGTTTATTCCCTGGCGCAACACCCCTGAACGCTATGGCGCCGTAGCCCAGTTGCTGCACTGGGTTATCGTGGCTCTCGTGATCACCCAGTTCGTGCTCGGCTTCAGCGCCCAGGGCCTGCCCATCGGCATCGAGCGGTTCATGCTGCTGGTCCGGCACAAGTCCATCGGCATGACCATCCTCGGCCTCGCGCTGCTGCGCCTCGCCTGGCGCGCCTATACCCCGGCGCCGGCCCTGCCGGCGGACATGCCGGCCCTGCAGCGGCTGGCCGCCCACGCGAGTCACGCGTCGCTCTACGGCCTCATCCTCGTCATCCCCATCGTGGGTTGGATCACCTCGTCGGCCTCGCACCTCACCGTCACCTGGTTCGGCCTGTTCGCCTTCCCCAACCTGGTGGGTCCGGACCTGCATCTGGCCAAGCTCGCCAAGAGCGTGCACGCGGCCCTCGCCTGGACGTTGTTGATAGTGGCGAGCCTGCATGCGCTCGCCGCCCTGTGGCACCATTTCAAGCTCAAGGACACGGTGCTCATGCGCATGCTGCCGGTCCGTCCGTCCCGCACCGAGGAACGACCATGAGACATGTCCGCCGCCTGCTGTTGCTCTTGCCTGCGGCGCTCGCCTTGGGTTCCGCCGAGGCGGCTCCCGCCTGCTGGGCGCCGGTGCCGGAGCAGAGCGCCATCACCTTCAGCGTCGACCAGGCGGGTGCGCCCCTGCAAGGCAGCTTCAAGTCCTATAGCGCCGAGGTGTGCCTCGACCCCAAGGACGCGTCCCAGGGCAGCATCCGGGTGGACGTGCAGACCGCCTCCGCGGACACCGAGGTGCCCGAGCTCGACGACGCCCTCAAGGACTCGGATTTCTTCGACGTGGCCCATTGGCCCAAGGCGAGCTTCGTGAGCGAGTCCATGAAGCAGACCGGAGCCGGGCAGTACAGCGTCACCGGCAAGCTCACCATCCGCGACGTGACCCGTGAGGTCACCGTGCCCTTCGCCTGGGTAGTGGACGGCAAGAGCGCCAAGCTCACGGCGCATATCAGCATCCAGCGCCTGGACTACAAGGTGGGCACTGGTCAGTGGGCGGACCCGAAATGGGTGGGCAATCAGGTGGACCTCGGCTTCAGCGTGGCCTTCAAGCCCGTCGCGGAGTGACGCGCTGCCGCAAATGAAAAGGCCGCGTTTCCGCGGCCTTTTCGTGTCTGAACACATCTGGTTGTTTAAGAATTCTCGTCCAGGAAGCTTCTCAGCTGCTCGCTGCGCGAGGGGTGACGCAGCTTGCGCAGCGCCTTGGCCTCGATCTGGCGGATGCGCTCGCGGGTCACGTCGAACTGCTTGCCCACCTCTTCCAGGGTGTGGTCGGTGTTCATGTCGATGCCGAAGCGCAT
>DASYZF010000302.1:0-12287 GCA_035946515.1 Gammaproteobacteria bacterium
GTGTAGTTGACCCGGGCCACGCCCGGCGGATGCGGGTCGATGGTCACGAGCCGCCGCGACTCCTCGGGGCGGATGTTCATGGCCCAGACATGGGCCGCGCCCAGGAAGAACTGCTGGTCCGGGGTCAGGCCGTCGATGGTCTTGGCGGTCTTGGCGTACTTGGAGGCATGGAAGGCCCGCCAGGCCAGCGTCAGGCCGCCGAGGTCCGCGGTGGCCTCGCCGGTGACGAGGTGGCCCTGCACGTGCATGCCGCCGTCCACGGTGTAGGTGGACATGTAGTCGGAGATGCAGTCGGTGGCCTTGTGGAACTTCATCAGGTCGTCCGCCGTCCACCAGTTCTTGAGGTTGCCGTGCCCGTCGAAGCGTGCACCCTGGTCGTCGAAGCCATGGGTCATCTCATGGCCCATGACGAAGCCGATGGCGCCGTAGTTGACGGCCATGGGCGCCTTCGGGTCGAAGAACGGCGGTTGCAGGATGCCGGCGGGGAAGTTGATGTTGTTCTGCGGCGGATAGTAGTAGGCGTTCACCGTGGGCGGGGTCTGCAACCACTCGCTCAAGTCCACCGGTTTGCCGATCTTGGCGAGGTCGCGCTTCGACTCGAACTCGTTGGCGCGCATCACGTTTTGCGCATAGCTGTCGCGCTGGATGTCCAACGTGGAGTAGTCGCGCCACTTGTCCGGGTAGCCGATGCGTTCATCCATCTGGCTGAGCTTGACGATGGCGGCCTTGCGGGTCTCGGGCGACATCCAGGCGAGGGTCTCGAGGTCCGTATGTAGGGCGCCGCGGATGCCGTCCAGGATCTGCTTCACTGCCGCCTTGGAGGAAGGCGGGAACACCTTGTCGACGTAGGCCTTGCCCAGGGCGAAACCCATGTCGCTGTCCTCTTCGGCGATCACGCGCTGCCAGCGGGGCTTGAGCTGCTGGGCACCGGTCAGCGAGGACTGCATCTTGAAATCCTCGTCCACGAAGGCCTTGCCCAGGAAGGGGGAGAAAGCCTGGGCCGTGTGCCAGCGCAGGTAGGTCTTCCAGTCGTCCAGCGGGACCTTGGTCAGGTCGCCGTCCAGGGACTTGAAGAAGTCCGGCACGGACATGTTGATGCCCGTGATCTTCGGGTGGCCCACGGTGGCGAAGTAGTTCGGCCAGGAGAAATCCGGAGTGAGCGCGGCGAGTTCCGCGCGCGTCATGGGGTGGTAGATCTTGTCGGGGTCGCGGCGTTCCACCCGGGACAGGGACGCCTTGGCGAGATCCGTCTCGATGCCCATGACGGTCTTGGCTTCCGCGTCCGCCTTGTCGGCCGGGTCGCCCAGCAGTTGCAGCGTCCTGGAGACATGCGCCAGGTAGTCGTTGCGGTTCTTCTGGAACTTGTCAGCCACGCTCTTGCAGCTGTCATAGGCTGCCTGAGCCGCCGCCGCGGTGGCGGAGGAGGACGCAGCGCCGGAGGGGAGCGGCGTGCACTGGTCCACGGTCTTGAGGTAGTAATCGCGGTCCGGGAGACCCAAGCCCCCTTGGGCAGCGAAACCGATGACCTTGGAGCTGTCCTTGAAGTCCTGGGCGGAACCGAAGCCGAACATGGCGTTGACGCCGATCATCTGCAGGTGTGCCATTTCGGCCTGCAGACTCGCCTGGTCATGGATCGCGGCGATGGCATCCAACTCGGGCTGCAGCGGCTTGACGCCGGCGGCCTCGATGCCAGGTTCGTCCATGCCTGTGGCGTAGAAGTCACCGAGCTTCTGGGCGAGGCTACCGTGCTTAGTTCTGGCCTTGGCGTCCTGCTCGAGGATGTCCTTCAGGACCTTCTGGTTGTTGATCAGCAGGATGTTGAAGGTGCCCCAGCGGGACTGGTCGGCGGGGATGGGGTTGGCTTTCTGCCAGCCGCCGTTGGCGTAGGCGAAGAAGTTCTGGGTGGGGTCGACGCTCTTATCGAGCCAGTCCATGTGCAGGCCCTCGTCGCTGGCGGCGTAAGCGCTCAGCGAGACGGCACAGAACACCCCGAGAAACAGCAATCTACGAAGCATGGTGCCTCCTGACGGGTCGTTCGAATGTGTTATGGAGGGGACAGAACCCCACGCGGCGGGTGAAGCCGGCAAGGGATGATACTATCCCGGCGCTCCGTGCGTGCGATGCCGCGCGGCCGCTCGTGGTTCCCGTTCCTGTGAGGGCCTTCATCAGGAGATGGATATGACCCGGTACTTCCCCTTTTCCCTGGCCCTTCTAGCCGTCACCACGGCCTTGCCGGTGCGGGCCGCGGACATCCGGCTGGACGTGGATCTGACCGGCTCTGCCCGGCAGCTGTTCCACGGCCACGAGGTCATCCCGGTGCAGCCCGGGCCCCTGACCCTCTATTACCCCAAATGGATACCCGGTGAGCACTCGCCGAGCGGTCCCCTGGAGAACCTGGCCGGCCTGAAGCTCAGTGCCGGTGGCAAGGCGCTGCCCTGGCGCCGCGACCCGGTGGACATGTATGCCATCCACCTCCAGGTGCCCCAAGGCGCGAGCAGTCTCGAAGCGGACTTCGATTTCCTCTCGCCGGACAAGGGCGGCGAGTTCGGCCAGAGCGTCTCCGCCACCACTGACATCGTGGACCTGGAATGGAACCAGGTGCTCCTGTACCCGGCCGGCCGGCCATCGCGGGAGATCGGCTTCGAGCCCAGCGTGAAGCTGCCCGCAGGTTGGCAGTTCGGCACAGCGCTCGAGACCGCTTCCAGCGGCGGACAGGTTACGCGGTTCAAGCCGGTGACCCTCAACAACCTGGTGGATTCGCCGTTGATCGCGGGCCGTTACTTCAGCCGCCTGGATCTCGCCCCCGCCGACCCGGTGCCGGTGCATCTCGACGTGGTGGGCGACACGCCGGAGGACCTCGTGGTCAGCCCCCAGGAACTCGCGGGTTTGCGCAACCTGGTTCAGCAGGCCTATCTCTTGTTCGGAGCCCATCATTACGGCCACTATGACTTCCTGTTCACGCTCTCCTCCAACACCGGGCACTTCGGCCTGGAGCACCACCAGTCCAGCGACGACCGCATCTTCCCGGATTACTTCACGGACCCCGCCGCGCAGCTGGCCGGTGCGCACCTCCTGCCCCACGAGTACGTGCATTCCTGGAACGGCAAGTTCCGCCGTCCGGCCGGGCTCTGGACCTCGGATTTCAATACCACACCCATGCAGGGGGACCTTCTCTGGGTCTACGAGGGCCTGACGGAATATCTGGGCGATGTGCTCACCGCCCGCAGCGGGATGCTGACGGCGGAACAGTACCGGGATACGCTCGCGGCCAGCGCCGCCAACATGGACCACCGCCCCGGCCGGGAGTGGCGGCCCCTGCAGGACACCACCGACGAGGCCCAGATCCTCTACTACGCGCCGCGCGAGTGGCAGAACTGGCGGCGGGTGCAGGACTTCTATTCGGAAGGGGAACTCGTCTGGCTGGACGTGGACACCAAGATCCGCGAACTCTCCGGCGGCAAGCACTCCCTGGACGACTTCACTCATCTCTTCTATGGCATGGACAACGGCAGCTATGTCACCAAGACCTATACCTTCGACGACCTGGTGGCAGCCCTGAAGCAGGTGCAGGACTACGATTGGGCGAGCTTCCTGCAGGCGCGTCTGGATGAGACCGCCGCCCATGCACCCCTGGACGGGATCACCCGCGGTGGGTATGAGCTCATCTATACCGATACCCCCACCGAGTTCTTCAAGGACATGCAGAAGGTGCGCAAGACCGTGAACCTGATGTATTCCATCGGGCTATCGCTCTCGAGCGAGGAGGGCCATCACGGGCTGATCGAGGACGTGCTCTGGGACGGCCCTGCCTATAAGGCGGGCCTCGGCCCCGGCATGAAGCTCGTGGCGGTGAACGGCCGCGCCTTGGACGCAGATCCCAAGGTGCTGGAAGATGCGATCCACGCGGCCAAGGACACACAGGCGCCGATCGAGCTCCTGGTGCGGGACCAGGATCGGTACACTACTTATTCAGTGGATTATCACGGTGGGCTGAAGTACCCGGTGCTGAAGCCGCTGCCAGGTGCTGTCCACACCTTGGACGCCATCATCGCAGCACGGCATTGAGACGCGCTCCGGACGATGCGGCCCCGCACAGGGCCGCATCCGTCAGGGTTTCTCCCCGCGGCCGTTGCGCAGACTCAAGCTCAGGAGCCGCTCGGCGAGACGGTCGCTCTCGTAGTTGGTGAGCATGGCCTTTACCACGTCGTAACGGGTGATCATCCCCAGGAGGTGCATGTCCCCGTCGCCCGCCACCACCGGCAAGCGGTCCAGGCCGTTCAGGGTCATCTGGGCCGCTGCTTCCCGGCAGGTGTCTCCCGGGCTGCACACGGCCGGCTTCCCATGCTTGACGCACTCCCGCAGGGGGCGATCGGCGCCCGCTTCGCAGTAGCGCTGGATCTCGGCGCGCGTCACCACCGCCAGCAGCTGGCCCTCGGCGTCGGTGACGGGATAGGCGCGGAAGCGCTGGGTGGTGAGGTCGAAATACTGGCCCCGCGCCTCGGCTGCGGTCATGTCCGCAGGGATGCCCACCACCTCGCGCGTCATGATCTCCTGCACGTACAAGGCGCCCAGGGGGTCCACCGAGTATTCACGGAACACATGCAGGCCGCGCCGCGCCACCTTCTCGGTGAGGATGGAGCGCTTCATGGCGATGACGCTGAAGGCATGGGCGATGATGCAGGCGATGAACAGCGGCTTCAGGCACTCGATATCGTGGGTCAGCTCCAGGGTGAAGACGATGGCGGTGATCGGCGAGCGCATGGTGCCGGCGACGATGGCACCCATGCTCACCATGGGCCAGATGAGCGGGCTCGCGCCGGGGAGGAAGGTGCCTTCCATCACGCCGAGCCCTGCGCCCATGATGAGCAGCGGCGCGAGGACGCCGCCGGAGGTCCCCGAACCGAGCGAGATAGCCCAGATGATGAGTTTGACGGAGAGCAGCGCCAGGGCCGTGATGACGAAGTAGCGGCCGTTCAGGAGCGCATCGATGACGTCGTAGCCCACACCCAGGGCATGGGGCTGGTAGTAGCCGCCGATGCTCACGGCGATGCCGCCCAGGGCCGGCCACCACATCCAGTGGATGGGTAGCTTGCGGAACAGGTCTTCGCAGGCGTAGACGGACAGGGTGAGCAGCGCGGAGAACATGGCTGCGAGCAGTCCGCAGGCCGCAGCCGAGAGCAGCCCCAAGTCGTCAATGTGCAGCCCCGGTGGCACCGGGAACAAGGCGCCGTCGCCCAGAAGATAAGGCCTGAGCGCGGCCGCCACTGCCGAAGCCAGGGCCACAGGGATGAGGCTACGGGGCTTGAGCTCGAAGAGCAGTAGCTCCACCGAGAGCAGGGTGGCGGCGATGGGGGTATTGAAGGTGGCGGCCATGCCTGCCGCGGCGCCGGCCACGAGCAGGGTGCGGCGCTCGTTGGCGGTGAGGGTGAACACCATGGCGACGATGGAGCCCAAGGCGCCGCCGGTCATGATGATGGGTCCCTCGGCGCCGAACGGGCCGCCGGAACCGATGACGATGGCGGAGGAGAGCGGTTTCAGCACCGCGATCTTGGGCTGCATGATGCTCTTGCCGAAGAGGATCGCCTCCAGCGCCTCGGGGATGCCGTGGCCGCGGATGCGTTCCGAGCCGAAGCGCGCCATGCAGCCCACGATGAGGCCGCCGATCACCGGTGCCGAGAGCGCCAGCCAGCCGAGGTGGTTCTCGGCGGGAGAGGTGAAACTCCAGGCGAAGCGCTGGTAGTAGAAGAGGTTAGTGAAGAGACCGATGAGGTGGAAGAGGACCCAAGCCACCACCGCGCCGAGCACGCCGACACCGACGGCGATGCTGGAGACCAGCAGCATCCGTGGATTGGCGGCGAAGTCTCCCTTCACGCTAGCGGTCATGCTGTGGCGCCCTTTCCGGTCTTCCGCCCCGTGGCCGGCGGTGATGCGCCGTTCTTGAGGGGCGGCGCTTCAATCCAGCATAGCTTAAGCCGGCAGGGTATGGCGTGCGGTCAATTTACGTCATCTTTGCTACGTGAACGGCCCAGCCAGCCGGTCTCCACTACCGATTCCTCCGTGAGCCTGCGCTGCCGGGCCTCCAGGATCGGGGTGCGACCGAGATACCCCAGGAGCTTGCCGGGGTCGTTGCTATCCACCACCGGGAGGCGGCCGATGCCATGGTGCAGCATCTTCTCCGCCGCGTCGTGCAAGGTCTCGTCCACATAGGCGACCACGAGCTTGCGGCTGCCCACCTTGAGCAGCGGGGTGGCGGGATCCTGCCCGTTCTCCAGGGCACGGAAGATGTCGCCACGGGTGACGATGCCGGCGAGGGCGCCCTGGGCATCCATCAGGCCATAGGCGTTATGCTGTGCCACGGCGCGGTCGTGGTTCGCGATGCGTGTGGTCAGTTCGCCGAGCGGCATGTCGCCGGGCAGCACGGGCGGCTTCTTGTCCATGACTTCGCCGACCTTCACCTGGTGCAGCACGTCCACCTCGTACTCCAGGTGTACCTTGAGGCCGCGGCGCGCGAGCTTCTCGGTCATGATGGATTCTTTGAGGAACAGCTGGGCGATGGCGTTGGCGATGACGCAGACCAGCATCAAGGGCAGTACGGAGTTGTAGTTGCGGGTGATCTCGAAGGCGAAAATGATGAAGGCGAAGGTGGCGCGCGAAGCGGCCGCGAACACCGCAGCCATGCCGGTGAGGGCATAGGCGCTGGGATCGAGGTGGGCGCCCGGCACGAAGTGATTCACCAGGATGGCATAGACGGCGCCGAGCGCCGCCCCGCCTGTGAACATGGGCGCGAGCAGGCCACCAGAGGTCCCGGAGCCCAGGGAGATGAGCAGGGCCACGCTCTTGAACACAAGGATCACCACCAGCAACCCCAGGGACAGGTTGTTGTTGAGGATGTCCGAGAGAGTGCCGTAGCCCACACCCAGGACCCGGGGCACGAAGTAACCGATGACGCCGAGGCCCACGGCGCCGATGGCGGGCCACCAGAGTTCGTCGATGGGCAGCTTCTCGAACTGATCCTCGATCCAATAGAGTGAGCGGCTCATGACCACGGCCATGAGGCCGCAGAGCACGCCCAGCAGCAGATAGAACGGCAGGCCGCGGGCGATGTCGAAGTGGGAAGCACCCACCGTGAACATCGGGCCGGGGCCGATCAGCACCACGTGCACGGTGGTGGCGATGGTGGTGGCGATGACAAGCGGGATGAAGGACCGGGAGCGGAACTCGAACAGCAGCAGTTCGATGGCGAAGATCACGCCGGCGATGGGGGTGCTGAAGGTGGCGGCCATGCCTGCGGCCGCGCCGCAGCCGAGCAGCACTTTGCGCTCGGCGGCGGTCATGTGCAGGACCTGGCCGAAGATGGAGCCGAGCGCGCCACCCGTCTGGATGATGGGACCTTCGGCGCCGAACGGGCCGCCGGTGCCGATGGCGATGGCGGCGGAGATGGGCTTCAAGATCGCCACCCGCGGTGCGATGCGGCTCTTGTTGACGATGATGGCCTCGATGGCCTCCGGGATGCCGTGGCCGCGGATCTTGGAAGAACCGTATTTCGCCATGATCCCGACGACCAGGCCGCCCAACGCCGGCACTACGATGATCCATAGCCCCAGCGGGTTCGCCGTGATGTTCGGCAGCGCGCTGGAGAACTGGTGGAAGAACACGAGGTTGCTGCAGACGGCGATCATGCCGTAGAGCAGGTAGGCGGCGAGGCCCGCGACGAGACCGATGACCCCGGCGAACAGGGACATGATGAGGAGACGCAGACCGTCCGGTCCGGGCTTGAGGTGGCGGGACCGGTTGGAGGCGTGCGGGGCGGCGGACATTGGATCCTCTCGGCTGCGGGGGATTGAGCGAGGTCAGAAGGTCGCGTAGGATATATCGCGATGCGATATAAATCAACGAAGCCCTCTGCCCGAGACGGCGCACCCTTCGCGGTGAGCGACACCGATTACCTCACCCTGGCGGCATTCCGCGCGTCGCTGCGCGGCTTCCTCCGGGTTAGCGAGGACCTGGCCCACGACCTCGGGCTCACGCCGCAGCAACACCAGGCGCTCCTCGCGGTGCGCGGTTATCCCGGCGGAGATCCCACCATCGGCCAACTGGCGCAACGCCTCAAGGTCCATCACAACAGCGCCGTGGGGCTCGTGACCCGGCTCGCGAAGCAGGGCTATGTGCGGCGCGAGGCTTCCAAGGAAGACCTGCGGCGCATGTACGTTTCCCTCACCCCCAAGGGCCACGGCGTGCTGGACAAGCTGACCGAAGCCCATCGTATCGAGTTGCGGAAAATCGGTCCCGAGATCGTCCAATTCCTCGCCGAATTGACGGGCTAAACGGGACCAACGAGGTCATTTATTAGGTTGGTGGGTGAGAGGGCGAGGAGGCGGAGCCTCCGAGCGGGCGCGCAGGGTTCGGCTGACAGGCCGAACGACCGCGCAGGGATGCGCGGGCTGGTTGCGGCACCAGGGATGGTTAAGCTAAGAGCTGAAACAAGGCTGATAGCCAAATCTGAAAATGAATCTGCCGCCCCAATACATAAACTGGTATCGCGGGTGTCGAAAGTACACCGTGTACAAATTATCGGGAAATGAAGCGATTTGGTCGGGGTGACAGGATTTGAACCTGCGACCCCTACGTCCCGAACGTAGTGCTCTACCAGGCTGAGCTACACCCCGAAAGCGAGCGCCGTACTATACGGGAACCCCCCTTGCCTTTCAATCCGGCGGCCTCCGGACGGGGTCCTGCCGGCCGGGTACAGTACTATTAAGTAATATCAAAGGGAGGGCGCGGCCGGGTATAGCCGCGTCCCGCAGGCCGCGCATGAGTCGGACCGACATCAGCATGCGATCCGAAAGCCCCGCGGCGGTGCGGCGCTGGCGGCCTGTGTCCCTGGTCGGCTTGTTCGCCGCCGCCGATTATCCAGGCTTCGTGCTCACCTGCCTCTGGATCGCCCTGATCAGCCTCTGTGTCTGGTGGCCGCTGGCGGATAACGGCCTCATCGGCCACGGGTTCGCCTGGAACAAGCTGCCCATGCGGCTCGCGGGCACGGACGTGGTGCTCGGCATCTATCTCCCCTGGACCCTCAGCGTCTGCCTCGTGATGTGGCTAGGTTTCGAATGGGCGGCGGTGCCGGCTTATCTCGCGACGCTATTCAGCACGCTCTATAAAGGCATGCCGGCGGACTTGGCGGTCGTGAACGCCCTGCACAACCCGCTCGCCGTGGCGACGTACTACCTCTTCTACTGCAACTTCAAGGGTGGCTACGATCTGCGCAGCCTGGGGTCCTGGGCCTGGTTCATCCTGGCCTCGCTCACGGCGGCGATGGTGAGTTCCATCGGCGCCCTTATCTCGGAATTCACCAGCACGCCTCTCCTGGGCGGGCACGATTTCCTGAGCGCCTGGCTCGGTTGGTGGCCGAACGCCTTCGCGCTGTCGATGCTCACGTCTGCGCCATTGATCCTCCTCTTCTCGCCGCTGGTGGAACGCCTCAAGCAGCGGCATTTCAGCCGCATCAGTACCCAGACCTTCTCCCAGCAGGAACTGGTGCTGGCGGCAAGCATGTTCGCGCTGATGCTGGTCCTGTTCCTGTTGGTGGACGACCAATGGGCGGCGGCGCGCACCAACCTGTTGCTGAACATGCCGCTCCCGGAGGCGGCGCGGAAGAGCATCAGCACCCAGTTCGCGATCCAACGCTTCACCGTTTGGCTGCTCGCGTTGCTGCTCGCCGGCGTCTCGCTCGGCGGGGTGTTCTTCACCAGTCGCTGGGTCATCCGCATGCGCTCGCGCTTCGACAGCGAGACGCGGCAGGCGCGCGATGCCTTGCGCCGTAGCGAGGCCAACTTTCGCAACTTCTTCGAGAACAGTCCGGCTCCCATGTTGCTCTACGACCGTGACAGCGGCGAGTTCGTGGACGTTAACCATGCGGCGGTGGAACGCTATGGCTACCGGCGCAGCGAATTCCTAGAGATGACCATCTTCGGCATCCGGCCGAAGGAGGATGTGTCGAAGCTGAAGACTTACATGAAGACCGTGCCATCCGGTAGCGTCAACTACCGCCAGGCCGGGGAGTGGCGGCATCTCACCAAGAGCGGTGAAATCCTGCACGTGGACGTGCGTGTCAGCAGCCTGGTGATCGACAACCGGGCGGTCAACCTGGCGCTGGTGCACGACATCTCGCCGCGTAAGCTCGCCCAGGCGGCGGTGGAACGGCGCGCCCGCGAACTGCAGCAGTTGGCGGCGGCCTCGTTGCAGATCGCTGGGGTGCAGACCATGGACGAGGTGATGCAGATCGCTGCGGATCGCGCCCGCGAGTTGAGCGGCGCCCAGTTCGCGCTCACCCACTGCTGGGTCGGACGCAGCGCGTTGCCCATGCTGTTCAAGACTTCGCTCGGACCGGAGTACGGGGTATGGCGGGATCTCGGCCCGCCGCCGGATGGCACCGGCATCTACCACGCCTTGCGCGAGAAGCAGTATCCGATACGCATCAGCATCGAAGAGCTCGCGCGCCACCCTGAATACCTGCGCTTCGAGGGGCAAGGCGCACGCCAAGCTTCGTTGCGGGGACTCCTGGCGGTGCCGCTCACCAGTAGCGGTGCCGACGTGATCGGGGCGCTGATGGTGTCCCACAAGACCGGCGGGGACTTCGATGCGGAGGACGAGGCGATCCTGGTGCAGCTCGCCCAGATCGCGTCTGCCGGCATCGAGAGCGTGCGGCTCAAGATGGCCCTGCAGACCCATATGGAAGAGCTCGAGGTGAGGGTCACGGAACGCACCGCCGAGCTGGACGAGAGCAACCGTGAGCTGGACGCTTTCGCCTATTCGGTGGCCCACGACCTGCGCGCGCCGCTCCGTGCCATGCATGGCTTCGCCGATGCAGTATTGGAAGATTACGGAGAGAAGCTCGACGAAGCCGGTCGCGACTACCTGAAGCGCATCATCAAGGCCGCCAAGAGCATGGACACCCTGATCCAGGATCTCCTGGCCTACAGCCGCGTCGGACGCACCAAGCTGGAACTCGATCCGGTGCCGGTCGTGGAGCTGGTGCAAGAAAGCATCGCAGAACTGCACCAGGAGGTCGAGTCCTCGCGGGCAAAGGTGGAGGTGTCGGTCCCGCCGTTGACCGTGCTGGCCCACCGGGTCACACTTAAGCAGGTCCTGCTGAATCTCATCAGCAACGCGATAAAGTTCGTACCGCCTGGCAAGACGCCACACGTGCGCATCTGGGCGGTCGCCAGGAAGGGGATGGTCGAGATCTCCGTACGCGACAACGGCATCGGCATCGCTCCTGAGCATCGGGAACGTATCTTCAATGTGTTCGAGCGCTTGCATGGAGCCGAGACTTACCCCGGGACCGGCATCGGACTCTCAATCGTGAAGAAGGGGCTCGCCCGCATGCAGGGCGAGGTAAGCGTGGAGTCCGACAGCGACGGCACCACTTTCGTGACACGTCTCAAGGAGTACCGGAATGGCTGACATGAGCGGGATAACAAAAACCACGATACTGCTCGCGGAGGACGACGAGAACGATGTCATGCTGATCCGGCGCGCGTTTAACAAGTCGCACGTGGTGAACCCGATCGCCTGCGTCGCCAACGGCGAGGAGGCGGTGGCCTATCTCGCCGGAGAAGGGAAGTACGCCGACCGTGAAGCCCATCCGCTGCCGTTTATGATGCTGCTCGACCTCAAGTTACCGCGCCTGTCGGGTCACGAGGTGCTGAAGTGGCTGCGGGACCAGAACGGCCTGCGGCGTCTGCCGGTGGTGGTGCTGACCTCGTCCCGGGAGCCCGCGGACATCAACCGTGCTTACGAGCTCGGAGCCAATTCCTATCTGGTGAAACCCGTGGTTTTCGAGGAGTTCAGTGCCCTGCTTAAGCAATTGCAGGTATATTGGCTTATGTTAAGCGAACATCCGGAACTGCATTAGATATAGAGAGGGATGTCCACAGCATCGGGCCCGCGGAGGCGGCGATGACGCAGAAGAGACACAGCGAGGCAGGGGCCGCCGGCAACGGCGGGGGGCTACGTGTGCTGGTGGTGGACGACAATCCGGACGACCGCGCCCTGGTGGCGCGGGAGCTGCACAAGGATTTCCCAGACGTCCAGACCTTCGAGGTGCATTCCCAGGCACAGCTCGAGGTCGCGATCGCCCAGCCCGGACTCGATCTCATCATCACCGATTTCCACCTGCGTTGGTCCACCGGCTTGGAGGTGCTCAAGCGGGTGCGGGCCCGCGACCAGGATCTTCCGGTGATCATGTTCACGGGCACCGGTACGGAGGAGGTGGCGGTGGAGGCCAT
>DASYZF010000303.1:0-8177 GCA_035946515.1 Gammaproteobacteria bacterium
CGGCATCGCACGCGCTTCCAAGACGCGCAAGGACACCCAGGGTGAGACCACGGTGTTCGACCCGGGCCAGCTCGGCGCACTCACGCCTGCCTATGCCACCGTCGAGATGTTCGAAGGCCTCGACCCGGATCCGCGCGACGACATCTACGCCCTCGCCTGCGTCTCCTACGAGCTGCTCACCGGCAAGCACCCCTTCAACAAGCTCTCGGCCCCCAAGGTGCTCGAGAAAGGTCTCAAGCCCGCTCCCGTCGCCAAGCTCAACAACCGCCAGAACCGTGCGCTGTTCAAGGCGCTCGCCCTGCGCCGCGAGGAGCGGACCGGGACGGTGGAGGAGTTCTGGGACAACCTGCGTCCGCGCAAGAGCCGCACCAAGCAGTTCATGGCCCTCGGCGTCGTCGGTACCGTGGTGCTGGTGGCGGCATTCTATTTCCCGATCACCAACTACCTGCATGCGCGCCGCAACAACCAGATCGTGGCCCAGATCGAGAGCGGTCAGGCGGACATCCCCAGCATCCTGAAGCTGGTCGGCACCTACGATGTCGATTCACAGCGCGCGATCCTGGACAACGCCAAGGACAAGATCATCAAGTATTTCGAGAACATCGCCGAGGGTGACGTCGACCAGAGCAAGGGCCAGTACAACTACGCGGGCGCCCTGGACTCCGTCAAGACCGCGAATCTTCTGTACCCCGACTCCGCGGAACTCTCCCAGGAGAACCTCAGCCTTCAGAACCGCAAGAACACCTTGCTGAGCTCCCTGACCACCGAGTTCAACGCCATGCTCACGGCGCGCAAGCTCATGCCGGGCAACGGCGCGAACATCACCGACGTGGTGAAGATCCTGCGCGTGGCCGATCCCGATAACAGCATGCTGAAGGACGCGCGTCTCGCCAACAACTATGCGCAGTTGGTCCAGCAGTCGGTCACCAGCCAGGACTACGCCGCCGCCGCCGCCGTGCTGAAGGTGGGCCTCGATTACGCGCCGAGCGATTCCTCGCTGCTAAACCTCCAGGACCAGGTGAGGCGCGAGCTGAAGCGCGAGCAGGATGCGCAGCTCATCGCCCAGCTCGAGGCCAGGCTCAAGGCTGCCGCACCCGGGCTGCATACCCTCGCCGACTTCGACAAGGCCCGCGACGACATGCTCAAGCTGCACAACCTGAACCCGGGCGATTCCGCCATCGAACGGCTCAACGACCCGCTCAAGGCGGCCCTGGCTGCCTCCTTCACTGCCGCGACGCAGCAGAAGCGCTGGGACGACGCCGAGAAGAACCTGTACGGCTACTCGCACCTCCTCGCGCTGCAGGACGTGCTCGAGGAGCGCCAGGCTCTCACCCAGGCCGAGGTCGGCGGCGGCTACGTGCCGGCCGACATGCAGGCGCGCCTCGGGCTCGTGAAGCAGCACCGTGACGCCATCCAGTCGCTGCTCGACAACGCCAAGTACGACAGCGATTGGGACAACCAGCTGCTCGGTCTCTTCCAGGAGACCACCGCGCTGCTGCAACCCAACGACATGGAGTGGTACCAGGAACTGCGCGACGGCACGGGCAAGACCTACATCAAGGTCGCGCAGCAGATGATCCAGCAGAGCCGTTTCGATGCGGCCCAGAATCTGCTCGCCACGGGCAAGCTCTACTCGCCGCAGCTGGCCGACTTCGCCACGACCGAGCTGGCCTTGAACAACGCCGTGACGGCGTTCAGGCAGGCCCAGGCCGAGAAGCTGCGTGTGGCCTCGATCGACGCCTCCAAGAACCAGTTCCAGACCCAGTTGAACGCCGGACAGTTGGACGACGCGAAGAAGACCTACGGCGTCCTGCAGGGACAGCTGCCCGCCAACGACGCATTCTTCACCGACACGGCGCCCAAGGCCTACGCCCTCGCCTACCTGAACCTGGCACGCGGGCGCGCGGCGAACAACGACTTCCGCGGCGCCACGCAACTGGTCAAGACCGGCCTGCAGTACTCGCCGCTGGACGACCTGAAGAAGGCCTTGACCGACTACACCGCGCAACAGTCGAAGGGTGACCTGTTCACCCTGGTGGACAGCCTGCAGCCCTCCGGCATGGGCGAGCTCAAGGCCAAGCTCGGCGAGGTACAGAGGCAGTTCCCGAAGGAACAGACCAGCATCGCCGACACGCTGACCAAGCGCCTGGCCCAGCATATCGACGGCTTGCGCGACACCGACGCCGGCCTCGCTTACGACCTGTGGAACGCCGCGAAGTCCGCTTTCCCGGACAGCGCCGCCATCCTCAACCTCAAGGTAGCGCCGCCGGCGCGGCCCTCGAAGTTCGCGGGCCTGGGCCGCGAGGCGATGAAGCAGAACGCGCTGACCAAGGCGCAGAACGACTACGACCAGGGCCAGCAGCAGGAAGCCGGCAACCAGGACCTGGCGCAGTTCGGCCAGACCCTGCAGAAGGCCCAGGCCGACGCCAACCAGTACTTCGTCGCCTACCAGCAGTACATGCAGGCCGGTCAGCAGCAGCAGGCGCAGCAGTATCTCGCCGAAGCGCTGCGCCGCTGGACGGACAACGCCGCCTGGCAGAACGAGTACAAGCGCAACTTCACCGCGTCGCAGCAGCCGACGCGCAGCGCCAACGGCGGCAAGCCCTGCACCGCCGACCTCGCCAGCTACGGGAAATCGGGACGCGCCGAGTGCTTCGACATGCTGGACGGCAACGTGCACGGGCCTACGCTGGTGGTGGTGCCGGCCGGCGGCCCGGCCAGCGCCCCCTTCGCCATCGGCAAGTACGCGGTGTCGGTGGGCGACCTCAATGCCTATTGCCAGGCCACCGGACAGTGCACCGCGCTCCCGGGCGACAGCGGCATGCCGGCGACCAACGTGTCCTACGCGACTGCCAAGGCCTACGTCGCCTGGCTGTCGCAGAAGAGCGGCGGGCATTACTTCATCCCGAGCTTCGAGCAGTGGCAATACGCGGGTAGCGTCGGCGGCACCGACACCAACCGCGACTTCAACTGCCACGTGACCCTGGGTGATCAGGTGTTGAAGGGCCTGTCCGTCGTGCCCGTCACCACGGGCCGGGCCAACGCCTGGGGTCTCGTGAATTACGTGGGCAACGTGCAGCAGTTCGTGACCAGCGAGGGCGGGGTCGCGGCGGCCGGCGGCGACTACCAGGATCCGCTGTCGCAGTGCACCACTTCCCTGAGTCGTCCCAGCGACGGCTCAGCCGACCCCCTGACGGGATTCCGCGTGGCCCGGGATGTGAGCCAATGAAATCCTCACAGGTACGTGAACTGGCCCGGCGCTACGCCGCCGGGCAGCTTAACCAGGAGAGCTACCGCAGCCAGCGGCGGGCGCTGATCGACGCCGTCACCGGCGGCCAGCAGCCGCTGGTGTACAAGGAGATCCAGGCCGCGAACCCGATGCGGCGCGGCGGCGCGAAGCTGCTGGCGCTGGCCGTGGTCGCGCTGGTCGCCATCGGCATCGCCGTGAGCCTGGCGCTCAAGGGCTCGGGCGGAGCGCACGGCAGCGCGGCCAAGGCCCCCGTCTCCGTGCCCGCTGCACCGGTGGGCCCACCCCCCTCCCCCGGTCCGGCTCTGGTGCACACCTTCGTGGAAGCCAACGACTGGACCGACGGCAGCCTCGACACCTTCACGCACCGTTGGATCAGCTTGCCCACGGACGAGCAGTCGAAGGCACGCGACAGCCTCATGTACCCGCGTCTCGTCTCGGAGCTCAGGGATCAGATCACCTCGGAGAAGGCGGTGTCGGGCGGCGGTGTGGATCCTCACCTCGCCATCTTGCAGAAGATGGCTAAAGCGCTCGGGGTCAGCGGCGCGTCCTGAAGCCTCCCTGAGCGGAGATCACCCTTCCGGTTAGGTCCGCGGCACCTCCGGCTTCGCTATCTATGCTCCGCCGAGAGCCCAGGGATGCTTCCTGCATCCCGTACGCCGCTATGCGGCTCACCCGCGAACGGGCGGGCGAGCAGGATCCCTGCGAGCGCCCGCGCAGGATGCGCGGGCTGGGCTATATGCGGAGCAGGATGCGGAGTAAATGGGAGATGCGTAGCGCGGTGGCGCCCTGGGAACTTGGTCTATTCTTCGCTCTGGAAGGAGATCGCGTCAGGAGACTCCGGCGCGAGCCGCTGCCCCAGACCGATGATGCCGTTGCCCTTGATGGGATAGTTGTCACGGCGCACGAACAGCTCCTCGCCGCCGCTGGTGCGCACGTACGTGCCGTTGATGCTCTGGTCCACCAGCACGAAGTTCCCTTTCCGGTACTCGATGCGCGCGTGCAGGCGCGAGATCAGCGTGTTCTTGACCACGAGGTCGTTCTCGTCAGCCCGCCCCATCACCACCGAGGAGTTCGATTCGTTCACCTCGACCGACTGGTCGCGGTAGCGCAGCATCAGCTTGGCCTTCTTGGCCTCGGCGGAGGCGGGCTTGAAGGAGGTGGACATGCGCGTCACGTCCTCGCGCTGCCACAGGATCTCGATCATGTCGATCTCGTCCTTCTTGCCCTTCACCGCGGCACGGTCGATCTGGCGGGTGGAAGCCTTCCAGATGTCCGACATCTTCTCGACGGTGGAGGCGGTGGTCAGTATCTGGCCGGCCTTGGCCTGGCCCGCCATGCGCGCGGCGGTGTTGACCGCGTCGCCGTAGACGTCGCCGTCGGTCTCCACGATCACCGGACCGAAATGGAAGCCGACCCGGATGGCGATGCTCTTGCCCTGCACCACGAGGCCGCTGGAGATGCGTTCCTGCATGCCGCCGGCGGCATCGGCCGCGGCGCTCGGATCCTCGAATACCGACATCACTTCGTCGCCGATGGTCTTGACCACGCGGCCGGACTGGCGCTGGGTCTCCTCGCCCATGATGGAGACGCACTTCGCCACGGTGTCACGCGCGATGTTGTCCCCCAGGGTCTCGTACAGCTTGGTGCTGCCGCAGACGTCGGCGAACAGGATGGTGAGTTTGGTTTCTTTCATTTGGCCTTTCAAAGCCCTGGATCAGTCTTCACCGGCCCCCTCGGTGGGGCCAATTTACCAATATATGAAGCGCCGGGCCAGCCCGGTGGTCATTTCTCGGCCACTATATAAGCTATCCAGGCCGGGTCCGGATCGCCCCTGTCGGCCGGCTTGAACTCATCGGTCCCCTCACCGGTCTTGGGGTCGGTCCCCTGCCAATAGACCGTCTGGGTCCTGAAGCCCGCTTCCGCCAGTAATTCCCGCAATTCCGGCAGGGTCCACAGGCGCCAGTGGTAGCTGAAGGCCTGGTTGAGGCGCGAACCGTCGGGGAAGGCGTAATGGATGTGGCAGGTGGTCGACGCGGTCACGGGGTCGTAATCCGCCTGGTCCCAGATGTACGTGAACCGCCCGAAATCCTCCCGCTCGCGCATCTTCCTGAAGGCGTCGTAGCCCCCGAAGGCATCCAACATGAAGACCCCGCCGGCATCCAGGGAATTCCGCACCTGCTCGAAATAGCGCCGCAGGCCGGCGCGGTCCTTGAACACCCAGTAGCTGAAATTGAAAGCCGCCACCACGTCCACGGCGGGTGTGCGTGCCGTCAGCACATTGGCCTGCAGGAGCTCGAGCCGCTGCGCGGCACGGCGGCCGAGCTTGGCGACGTTGTGTGCGCGGCTCCAGGCCAGGACCTCGGTATCCAGGTCCACGCCGAAGGCCCGACGGTCCTTGTGGCTCTTGACCCACTCGCAGGCGAAGAGCGCGGTGCCGCAGAAGTCCTCCCGCAGGCTGAGAGGGGTACGGCCGCGCAGACCCTTGAAGATATCGGTCATGAAACCGACTTCCCAGCTTGGGTCCTGCACCGAGCGCTGATAGAGATCGTAGCGGTCGGCCCGCTCCGCGAGGCTCGGACGCTTGTGCTGTTTCAGGGCGGTGCTCGTCTTGCGGCGGGGCAGGGTCTTGCTCACGGGGCGGGATCCGGTGCGTTGCGAAGGCAGGCGATTCTAACCGATACCCGCGACGGGGACGTGATCATGCCGCCGCCTTCAGGGAGTCCATCGCCTCATGCAGAACCGCGAGGCCGGCACCGGGACGCGTCGCTTCCTCGCTCAGGGCACGCCGCCAGGCACGGGCGCCCGGGCAGCCATGGAACAGGCCCAGGGCGTGGCGGGTCATGCGTTGCAGCGGGATGCCCTCCTGCAGCTGCGCGCCGAGATAGGGCAACCAGGCGCGCAGGATCTCGCCGCGGGTCAGCACCGGTGCCACCGCGTCGAAGAACCGGCGGTCTGCATCTGCGAAGAGATAGGGGTTGCTCACCGCTTCGCGCCCCACCATCACGCCGTCGAAGGCGCCGAGGTGCGACTCCATGGCCTCGAGCGTCTGCACCCCGCCGTTCACCACCACCACGAGCGCGGGGAAATCCCGCTTGAGCCGTGCCGCCACGTCATAACGCAGCGGCGGGATCTCCCGGTTCTCCTTGGGCGAAAGCCCTTTGAGCCAGGCCTTGCGGGCGTGGATGATGAACACCCGGCAGCCGGCGGCGGCCACGGTGCCCACGAACTCCGTGAGCTCCTCGTAGCTGTCGCGCTCATCCACGCCGATGCGGGTCTTGACCGTCACCGGCAAGGCGCTGGCGGCGGCCATGGCCGCGACGCAGTCCGCCACCAGCTTCGGTTCGTTCATGAGGCAGGCGCCGAAGCGCCCGGACTGGACCCGGTCGCTGGGGCAACCCACGTTCAGGTTCACCTCGTCATAGCCGTAATCCGCGGCGATGCGCGTGCAGGCGGCGAGTGCCGCAGGCTCGCTGCCCCCGAGCTGCAGGGCGAGCGGATGCTCCGCCGCATGGAACTCCAGCAGGCGGCGATGATCGCCGTGCAGGATCGCGGCACTGGTCACCATCTCGGTATAGAGCCGCGCGCGGCGCGACATGAGGCGGATGAAGTAACGGAAGTGCCGGTCGGTGTAATCCATCATGGGCGCGACGCAGACCCGATGGGCGGCGCCGGCAGCCATGGCGGGAGTGGCGGCGTTCACGGGAACTGCCAGAGATGCTTCCAGGCGCCGCCCTGGCTGAGATAGCGCTCGCGCTCGTGCAGCCGCCCGGGCCGCGAAGACCAGAACTCGATGGCATCCGGCTTGAGACGGAAACCGGACCAGTGGGGCGGCCGGGGCACGGGCTTGCCCTCGAACTTCCGCTCGAACTCGGCGCAGCGGCGCTTGAGCTCGTCCTTGTCGGCCATCTCGCCCGACTGCTGCGAGGCCCAGGCGCCGATCTGGCTGATGCGGGCGCGGGTCGCCCAATAGGCGTCGGACTCCGCCACGCTCACTCCCGAGACCGCGCCCTCCACCAGCACCTGCTCCATGAGCGGCTGCCACAGGAAGCAGAGCGCTGCGCGCGGGTCGGCCGCCAGCGCCCGCCCCTTGCGGCTCAGCTTGTTGGTGTAGAACACAAAGCCGCGCTCATCGAAAGCCTTGAGCAGCACGGTACGCACCGAGGGTCGTCCGTCCGCGTCCACGGTGGCGAGGCTCATGGCGGTGGTCTCGGGCAGCTCGAGCTTGCGGGCGCGCTCGAAGAGCTCCTGGAATCGCTTCACGGCCTCGGCATATACGGCGTCCATCGGCACCCTCTGTTGTGCGGCTGGATCCTGAGCGATGTTCAGGCCGCTTCCGTGCTGCTGCGCCCCGCCTTGCGGCGATCCTGTTCCTTCAGATAGCGCTTGCGCAGCCGGATGTGCTGCGGCGTGATCTCCACGAGCTCGTCGTCCTCGATGAACTCCAGGGCCTGCTCCAGGGTGAAACGCAGGGCCGGGGTCAGGATGATGTTCTCGTCGCGGCCGGCGGCGCGGATGTTGGTGAGCTGCTTGGTCTTGAGCGGGTTCACCGTGAGGTCGTTGTCGCGGGCATGGATGCCCACGATCTGACCCTCGTACACGTCTTCACCGGGGCCCACGCAGAGGCGGCCGCGCTCCTGCAGGTTGAACAGGCCGTAGGACACGGCCTTGCCGGTGCCGTTGGAGATGAGCGCACCGTTGGCCCGCTGGTTCACGCCCACCGCCTTGGCCGGCGCGTACTTGTCGAACACGTGGTGCAGCAGGCCGGAACCCGAGGTCATGGTGCGGAACTCGGTCTGGAAGCCGATGAGGCCCCGTGCCGGAATGATGTAGTCGAGACGCACGCGGCCCTGGCCGTCCGGGCGCATGTCCTGCAGTGCGCCGCCGCGGGATCCCAAAGCTTCCATGATGGCGCCCTGGTGGCGGTCTT
>DASYZF010000304.1:0-5566 GCA_035946515.1 Gammaproteobacteria bacterium
GGGTGAGATAGGCCACCGCCTTCTTCATGACCCGGGCGGACTTCACCACCTGGGGCAAAAACATTTTCCCGGCGCCGAACAGGTCGCCCACCACGTCCATGCCCGCCATGAGCGGGCCCTCGATCACGTCCAGGGGCCGCGTGGCCTTGCGCCGCGCCTCCTCCGTGTCCGCCTCGATGTAGTCGGCGATGCCCTGCACCAGGGCGTGCTTCAGGCGCTCCTCCACCGCCGCCTCGCGCCAGGCGAGATCCTGGACGGCGCGGCTGCCGGACTGGCCCAGGGTGGTGGCGTAAGCCAGGAGCCGCTCGGTGGCGTCGGGACGGCGGTTGAAGAGCACGTCCTCCACCTGGGCGAGCAGTTCCTTGGGGATCTCCTCGTACACCGCGAGCTGGCCCGCGTTCACGATGCCCATGTCCATGCCGGCTTTGATGGCGTGGTAGAGGAAGGCCGCGTGCATGGCCTCCCGCACCGTGTTGTTGCCGCGGAAGGCGAAGGACACGTTGCTCACGCCGCCGCTGATGAGCACCCCGGGCAGGCGGTGCTTGATCTCCGTCACCGCCGCGATGTAGTCCTTGGCGTAGTCGCTGTGGGCCTCGATGCCGGTGCCGATGGCGAAGATGTTGGGGTCGAAGATGATGTCCTCGGCGGGGAAGCCGAGCTTGCCGGTGAGGAGCTTGTGGGCGCGCTCGCAGATGGCCACGCGCCGCTCGAGGGTGTCCGCCTGGCCCTGCTCATCGAAGGCCATGACCACCACCGCCGCGCCGTGGCGGCGCGCGAGGCTTGCCTGGCGCAGGAACGCCTCCTCCCCCTCCTTGAGGCTGATGGAGTTGACGATGGACTTGCCCTGCAGGCACTTGAGCCCCGCCTCCAGGATCTCCCAGCGGGAGGAATCCAGCATCACCGGCACCTTGGCGATGTCCGGCTCCGCCGCCAGCAGCTTGAGGAAGCGGGTCATGGCGGCCACGCCGTCCAGCATGCCCTCGTCCATGTTCACGTCGATGACCTGGGCGCCGTTCTGCACCTGCTCCCGGGCCACGTCCAGGGCGGCCTCGTAGTCGCCCTCGAGGATCAGTTTCTTGAACTTGGCGGAGCCCGTGACGTTGGTGCGCTCGCCCACGTTCACGAACAGGCTGTCGGGGCCGATGTTGAAGGCCTCGAGACCCGCGAGCCGGCAGCGGGGCGCGGGCGTCGGCAGGCTGCGCGGTGCCCGGCCACGCACCGACTCCGCCAGGGCGTGGATGTGCGCCGGGGTGGTGCCGCAGCAGCCGCCCATGATGTTCACCATCCCCTCCCCGGCCCAGCCGCCCATGTGGCCGCACATGTGCTCCGGGGTCTCGTCGTAGCCGCCGAAGGCGTTGGGCAGGCCCGCGTTGGGGTGGGCGCTCACGTAGCAGTCGGCGAGGCCGGCGAGCTCCTCCACGTAGGGCCGCAGCTGCTCGGCGCCGAGGGCGCAGTTCAGGCCCACGCTGAAGGGCCGCACGTGGCGGATGGAGTTCCAGAAGGCTTCGACGGTCTGCCCGGAGAGGGTGCGGCCCGAGAGGTCGGTGATGGTGGCGGAGATCATCACCGGCACCCGCGCGCCGCGCGCCGCGAACGCGTCCTCGATGGCGTCCAGCGCCGCCTTGCAGTTCAGGGTATCGAAGATGGTCTCGACCAGGAGCATGTCGGCGCCGCCGTCCAGCAGGCCACGCACCGCTTCGGCATAGGCCGCCTTGAACCCGTCGTATTCCACGTGGCGGAAGCCGGGGTCGTTGACGTCCGGGGACAGGGAGGCGGTGCGGTTGGTGGGGCCGAGCACGCCGGCCACGAAACGCGGCTGCTCGGGCCTGCGCGCGGTCGCCGCCGTCGCGATCCGCTTGGCGAGGCGCGCCGCTTCCAGGTTGAGCTCGTACACCAGCGCTTCCATGCCGTAGTCCGCCTGGGAGATGGCGGTGGAGTTGAAGGTGTTGGTCTCGAGGATGTCGGTGCCGGCATCGAGATAGGCCTGGTGGATGCCGGCGATGATGTCGGGTCGGGTGAGGGTCAACAGGTCGTTGTTGCCCTTGAGCTCTTTCGGGTGCTCCGCGAAACGCGCACCGCGGAAATCCGCCTCGGCGAGCTCGTGGGCCTGGATCATAGTGCCCATGGCCCCATCCAGGAGCAGGATGCGGCGGGCGAGAAGCTCCCGCAGTCGCTGGCTGCAATCCATGACGGCTCAGGTCCCGGTGGCGCGGATCGGCGTATCGGCGGCGGCGGGGCGGATGCCCAGCAGGCGGCAGATGGCGCGGGTCAGCTCGGGGCGGTTGAGGGTGTAGAAATGGAACTCGCGCACCCCTTCCTCCTGCAGCAGGCGGCACTGCTGCCCCGCCACGTGGGCGGCCACCAGCTTGCGGGTCTCGGGTTCGTCGTCCAGGCCCTCGAAGAAACCCGCGAGCCAGCGCGGCACGCTGGCGCCGCAGCGGGCGCTGAACTGCTTCACCTGCTTGAAGTTGGTCACCGGCAGGATGCCGGGCACGATGGGCACGCTGACGCCGCGGGCCGCGGCCCGGTCACGGAAACGCAGGTACACGTCCACGTCGAAGAAGTATTGGGTGATGGCGCGGCAGGCACCCGCGTCCACCTTGCGCTTCAGGTTGTCGATGTCCGCATCGGCGGAGAGCGCCTCGGGGTGGGTCTCGGGGTGGGCGGCGACGCTGATCTCGAAATCCGCCACCCGCTTCAGCCCGGCCACCAGGTCGGCGGCATGCGCGTAGCCGTCAGGATGAGGCTGGAAACGCCCGCCGCCGGTCCCGTCGCCGCGCAGCGCCACGATGTGGCGCACGCCGGCCTGCCAGTAGCGCTGCGCCACCGCCTCCACGTCCGCGCGGCTCGCGCCCACGCAGGTGAGGTGCGCGGCGGGACGCAGGCCCAGGCGCCTGTCGATGGCGGTCACGGTCTCATGGGTGCGCTCGCGGGTGGAACCGCCGGCGCCGTAGGTGACGGAGACGAAGCGCGGCGACAAGGGCGCCAGGCGCTCCAGGGTCTGCCACAGCTTCTGCTCCATCTCGGCGCTGCCGGGCGGGAAGAACTCGAAGGAGATGGCGGGGGCCACGGGGAAGGCGTGGCGGTCCCAGGATGTGGAGAGAGGGTTCATGGAAGCGGCGCTCCTGACGCTTTAGCAGTCGGCGACCTAAGGAGGCCCGCCGTTTCGCCCTGCAAGTTGTCACTTAAACGGCGATGGTTGCCTGCCGCCGCAGGCATGAAAAAACCTGCTCAGCTTTCGACCACCGGTCAAGGTGGGAGCTAGAGCAGGTTCGTGCGGCGATCCCGCTTTAGCTGCATTTATAGAGCGCCCGCAAGCTGAGTCTCAAATCGGCGCTATGGCGTAACTATCGGATATATAAGGCCATCTGTCAATCGGGGGTCCTATCTGCCTTGAGGTGCCGCAGGTGGCGCCAGACCCACCAGGCCGCCCCCGCCACGATGCCGGCCAGGATCAGGGCGTCGAACCGGTGGAAATAGGTCCCGAGGCTGTCCCAATGCTCCCCGAGCCGCGCCCCGAGCCAGGCCAGGGCCCAGCACCAGATGAGGGAGCCCAGGAAGCTGTAGACCACGAACTTGCCGAGCGCCATGCGCGCCACCCCCGCCGGGAAGGCGATGAAGGTGCGCACCACCGGCAGGAGCCGCCCCACGAAGATGGTGATGTCGCCGTGGCGCGCGAACCAGCGGTCCGCAAGCGCGAGGTCGCGCGACGAGACCAGCAGATAACGGCCGTACTTCTCCACCAGCGGCCGGCCGCCCCAGGCGCCCACCGCATAGGCCACCAGCGAGCCCAGCACGCAACCGACCGCGCCGGCGAGCGCCACGCCCCAGAGGCTGAGCTCGCCCTTGAACACCAGGTAGCCGGCGAACGGCAGGGTCACCTCCGAGGGCAGCGGGATGCAGGCGCTCTCGATGGCCATGAGCAGCACCACGCCGCCATAGCCCAGGCTCCCGATGACGCCGGTGACGAACCCGGCGAGCGCGGCCAAGAGCTTCCCGGCCATGTCAGCGGTGGCCGCCGTGGCCGTTCGGGTGCATCGGCCGCACGCGCAGGTCCGCGAGCTGCAGCCGGATGCCGAGTTCCATGGTGCGGTCCGGGGGGATCTGGTAGAAGTCCGTGGCCCGCAGGGCGTTGCGCGACAGGAACGCGAACAGCTTCTCGCGCCAGGCCCACATGGAGCGGCCGTGCTTGGTGCCGGAGACCAGCGTCTCGCGGCCGATGTAGTAGGTCACGGTCTCGGGATCGATGATCAGGCCGAAGTCCTTGGCGCGGCGCAGCGCCTGGGGGATGTTGGGGAATTGCATGAAGCCGTAGTGCATGCTCACCCGGTAGAAGCCCTGGTCGAGCTTGACGCATTCCAGGCGATGGCTCGGGTGCACGAAGGGCACGTCGTCGGTGAGCACCGACAGGAGCACCACCTGCTCGTGCAGCACCTGGTTGAGCTCCAGGTGCCGCTGCAGCATGGGCGGCGTGCCGAGGTTGGGCGCGGTCATGAAGATGGCGGTGCCGCGCACCCGCACCGGCTTCAGGCTGCGGATGTGGGCCAGGAAGGCGTCCAGGGACTCGGTGCTCTCCTGCAGCCGGTCGATGAGGTTGCGCCGGCCGGTGCTCCAGGTGGACATGACGGTGAACCCGATGAGCCCCACCAGCAGCGGCAGCCAGCCGCCGTCCCATATCTTGTAGATGTTGGCGAAGAAGAACATCAGGTCCACCACCAGGAGCCCCAGGGTGACGAGGTAGACCGTGGGCTTGTTCCACTTCCAGCGGTCGCGCATGGCGAAGAACACCAGCACCGTGGTGATCACCATGGTGGAGCTCACCGCCACGCCGTAGGCCGTGGCCAGGTTGTCCGAGGTGCGGAAGCCCAGCACGATGGCGATGGTGGCCACCATCAGCACCCAGTTGAGCGCGGGCACGTAGAGCTGGCCCTTCTCGTCCACCGAGGTCCGCACGATGGTGAGGCGCGGGCTCTGGCCGAATTGGATGGCCTGGGCCATGAGCGAGAAGGCGCCGGAGATCACCGCCTGGGAGGCGATCACCGTGGCCGCGGTGGCGAGGACGACGAGGGGATACAGGAACCAGCCGGGCGCGAGGCTGTAGAAGAGCTGCGATGCGCCCCGCTCCGGGTGCGCCAGGAGCGACGCGCCCTGGCCGAGGTAGTTCAGCACCAGGGCCGGCATCACGTACCAGAACCAGGCCAGGCGGATGGGGCCGCGGCCGAAATGGCCGATGTCGGCGTAGAGCGCCTCGGCGCCGGTGACCGACAGGAACACCGCACCCAGCACCAGGATGTCGGCGAAGCCGTGGTGGAAGATGAAACCCAGGGCGTAGGCCGGGTTGAGGGCCATGAGCACGATGGGATCGTGCAGGATCGCGGTGAGCCCCAGCAGCGCGATGACCACGAACCACACGGTCATGACGGGGCCGAACACCGCGCCCACGCGGCTCGTGCCGCTGCGCTGGAACAGGAACAGGGCGATGAGCACCGCCACCGTGATGAGGATGATGTTGCCCCGCGACAGCGCCACCGAGCCGAGCTGCAGGCCTTCCACCGCGCTCAGCACC
>DASYZF010000305.1:0-2783 GCA_035946515.1 Gammaproteobacteria bacterium
CAGGGCCGGCACCACATCCACCGCATAGCCTTCGAAGATCTTGAGCCACTGCAGGCGGTATTGGGCGGCGATGCTCGCCTCACTGCCGAGGGCGGGAGCCACATGGATGCCGCCGGCACCGGGACTCGCCACCGCCCAGGGGCCCATCCAGACGCGGATCGCGATCTCCATGCCCCCGCCCTGCGCCGCCGCCGGCGGGAGTCCGAAATAGTGCGGATAGTGGTAGCCGTAGGCGGTGGGAGTCGCACCGGAGAAATCGCCCACACCGCCCAACAATATCCCGTCCACGTAGAGCTGGTAGGCGCTATCCACCGCCCAGGGCCCCAAGAGCGCCAGAGACCCGCCCACGGCCGGCAGCACCGCGGTGTGGAGACGGTACCAGGCATAACCCTGGTAACCGGGGTGTCCCTTCGCGGTCCAGCCCGAGGTATAGGGGGTGATGCCCACGTCGCCGTCGTTGGCGTCGGGCGGCGCGGAGAGATCCATGGTCTCCCAGGCGCTGTCGTCGAAATCAGGAGCGGCCCAGCGGGGATCGTCACCGGTGTGGAACTTCCAGGGGCCGTCGAGACGCAGGATGGATTGGCCGAGCTGGACCGGCGCGGCCCCGGCCGTATGCGCCCAGGGCGCCAGCAACAGGCAGAGCAAGGGCAAGCCGCGGAAGATGTTTCGATCCATGCAGCCCCTCGGGCCTCCAAGACGGCCCGAGTTTGGAGTACAGGGGCTACCTAAAGTTCCACCCCGGGAAGGCTTAGATGGGCGAAGGCAGATTCAAGAGGAAGAACACGGCGATGAACTGGGTGATGCTGCCCGCCAGGCAGAAGAAATGCCAGATGGCGTGGTTATAGCGCAGCCCTTCCCAGGTATAGAAAGCCACCCCCAGGGTATAGGAGGCGCCACCCACCAGGATCAACACGAAGGAAGGCAGCGGCAGGGCGTGGTAGAGGGGCACGATCACCACGAGCCCCGCCCAGCCCTTCGCTATATATAGGAGGGTGGAGAAGATCTCGAAACGGTGGGCCACCATGAGCTTGAACATGGTGCCGAGCAGGGCCAAGGCCCAGAGCAGGATGCAGAGCGTCCAGCCCATGACCCCGCCCAGGGCCACGAGGCAGAAAGGCGTGTAGGTGCCGGCGATGAGGTAATAGATGGTGATGTGGTCTGCCCGGCGCAGGATGCGCTTCAAGGGCCCCGGTTTCACCGAGTGGTAGAGGGTGGAGACGAGATACAGGGCGGCGAGCGTCGCCCCGTAGATGCTGAAGGTGACCACCTCCATGACGCTGCCGTAGATCGCCGCCAGGGTGATGAGCACCGGCAGCGCCCCCAGCACCAGCACTAGCCCCAGGAGATGCAGCAGCGTGTTCCAGACCTCCTCGCCCGGGTGGAACTGGTAATCGGCCTGGTGCAGGACTTCCTGGTTGGTCATGGACCCGATGTTACCAAATCCGCGCGTGCGTCATAAACCGCATCACGCGCGCAGCGCCGCCGGACCGCTGACGCAGGCGTTGCCCCGCTCGTAGAAACGCAAGCGCCGGTGGGCGTCCTTGTTGATGCCGATACGCACGCTGCGGCCGATGCGTCCGACGGGTTCCAGCGGCGTGCCCAACCACAACGGACCCGCCGCACAGAGATCCGCGCCTTCCAGCCGCATATCCACTCTGAACGCCTGCGCCAGCCGCCCCGGCCCCTGGGCCAGAGCCCGGTCGGGCACGCGGCCGCGTCGCTTGTGCATGAGTTCCAGGCCTTGGAGCGGCTCCAGGGCGCGCAGCAGCACACCGCCGCCGATGCCGGCCTCCTCGGCGGACACGTTCAGCATGAAATGGTTGCCGTAGATGAAGTACACGTAAGCATGGCCGCGCTCCAAGAACAGGGCGCGGTTGCGGCGGGTCATGCCCCTGAAAGCATGGCAGGCCGCATCATGGGGCAGATAGGCTTCGGTCTCCACGATGCGGCCCAGCATGCGGCCGCCGGGGACGGTACGCACCAGGGTCTTGCCGATGAGGAAACGCGCCAGGGCCGCGGACGCGACGGGCAGTTCAGCCCGGGACAGGCGACGCAGGCGCATTCAGGATCTGGAGACTTCGCGGCGGGCGGCGCCTACGGGCAGACTGGATAGGCGCCGCATCTCCGGGGTGTCGAAGAGTTTCGGGTCCTTCAGATAATCGAGCATCATCTCCAGGGAATCCTGGCCCCAGAAGAGTGTCTCACCGATGCCGAAGGTGGGCACGCCGAAGATCCCCCGAGTGATGGCGGTATCGGTATTGGCCTTGAGTCGCGCCTTCACTGCTTCGTCCGCGAGCGCTGCCTGCACGTCCTTAACCCCCAGGCGCTCCCCCAGCTCCGCCAGGCTCTCGGGCGTGGTCACATCCCTGCCCTCCTTCCAGATCATGTCGAAGGCGGCTTCCACATGCTCGCGGGTCGGCCCACTCGCAATCAGCAGACGCAAGGCTGGGAGTGGATTGAAGGGATGGGCCGGGGGCATCTTGAAAGGGATGCCGTGGTGTCCGGCGAGCCAGTTCAGCTGCCGGTACATGAAGGTACGCTTGCCGGGGATCTCCGCCGGTCCCTTGTGCTCCCAGTGCTTCAGGAGACCCGCGAAGAGCACCGGGACGCATTCGATCTCAAGATCACCGGGCAGTTTATGAAACTGCTTGAGGTGCAGATAAGAGAAAGGCGAGATGAGGTCGAAATACCAGCGCCCTATAAACTGATTCATAAATTACTCAACGATCTTCTGTAATATCAACAAGGCTAGAGGGCTCGAATTCAAAGAGAATTTCCTGTCC
>DASYZF010000306.1:0-4968 GCA_035946515.1 Gammaproteobacteria bacterium
TGTCCCTGCTGCTCGCCGCCGGCGCCGACGCGAAGCTCAGCTCCGTGAGCGGCCAGACGGCGCTCGACTACGCCCCCACCGTGATGCGCGACTACATCCGCGCCTTCATCCGCGACGTGGAGCAGGACACCACCAACCGCACCGGCCGCAAGTGGGCCAAGAAAGCGGGCTGAGACCCGTTCACTAAAGTCCTGTCTCTGATGCTCGCGGGCATGCCCGGCATGGCAGCCATGCGCTCGTTCGCAAACCTTGTCCGCTGATTCCCCTCCCTATAGACTGCGCCGGCCATCGTCGCCGTCACCGCTGTTTTTAGGGAAACCAAGACCATGAAGAAGGACGCTCGCTTTTACCTGCCTTTCGTTTTGGCGGCCCTGCTCATGGGCTGCGGAGGGGGATCGGGATCCAGCGCTCCATCCACCGCCGATATCCAGGGCCTGTGGGCGGGGACCTATGGTCAGGCTTCCAGCAGCACCAAGACGCCGCTTTACGCCATCGTCGCCGCCGACGGCTCGGTTTCTTTCTTCGATGACCAGGGCTACGTCTTCCTGCTGCCGGCCTCCTCCAACCTGGAAGGTACGGTGACGGCGGATGCCCCCTTCTTCGGCAGCTTCGAAGTGAACGGCAAGTCCGTAACCCAGACCACGGCAACGCTGTCGTCATCGGGCTCCGCTGCTTCCCTGACCGGCAGCTTCGGATTCTCAGACGGCACTGTCGATCAGTTCTCCCTGAGCCCATACAAACCCTTCACCGGCAAGCCGTCCGTCAACACCACCAGTAATTGGACAGGCTCCTACTTCGAACCCATCGGTGCGGGCACACGCCCTTCTCCGGGTATTGGTATTTCTGTAGGCAGTGCCTCATCAGGAGGGTCCATCTTTGGGGTCGATGGTGACTGTTCAGTGGACGGTGACATCAAACAGATCGCAGCGGGAGAAAATCTGTTCACCGTCATATATCAACTGACCAATAGCAATCCCAGTGGAAGCAATACCGACTGTAACGTGGGATACGAGGGCTTTGCATTCGAGAGCACCAAGGACCTCACCGGCCAGTTCAGTAATGCGAAAGGGACCTATTACTACATGGTCCTGTCGAATTCCAACGCCGCAGCGGTGATCGAATTCATAGCGCCATGACCTAGCACCGGCACCGGCTTCTCCAAAATGAAAGGCCGCCTCGAGGGCGGCCTTTTGCTGGACGTGCACATCCAGCCTAGGGAGGATTTTCGGGAGATGACGCTACTGTGTCTAGCCTCCCCCCGACCCTGCGGCCCACGGCGGCTGTTTATCTGAACGGACCGGCCTGGATCCGCGACGGATCACTCCGTCGCGGGACGTTATGTCACTGAAAATTACGTGACGCACCGCACTGAACGCAGCACCTTCATTCTGTAGCCTAACGCCCTGTCGTTTATCGCTATATTTCGGAGACACGGAAGATGCGCGCCATGTTCGCTCTGGATTTCGGCAAGGGCCGCGAACGGCTTCCCAACCACGTCCACGACGTCACCACCGCCACCTGCGTGTTCTGCCCCTACGGCGCCGAGGTGAAGGCCGGCGACCGGGTCTATGCCTTCGACGAGAAGACCTCCCTGGACCGCCGCCAGCGCGAGCGCCTGGTGGAAGTCACCGCCGTGAAGAAGTTCCGTTCCACCGGCCGGCTCGTCACCCTCGACCTCAAGATCACCAACGAGGCCGAGATCCTGCGCATCGCCGAGGACAGCGAGATCGCCCCCGAGACCCTCTACGAGCACCGCTCCGGCGCGCCCACCTACATCGACGAGCGTCCCCCGGTGGTGGTGTACTTCAAGCCCTGCAACGAGGCAGACACCGTCGGCTCCCAGTTCAAGCGGCGCTCCAGCAAACCCGCCGCCCGTCGCCGCACCCGCTAGCCCTTCGCCTCCGGCACCGCCACGAGCCGCTGCGTCCCCGCTGCGGCTTTTTTGTTTCAGAACGTAACAGCCCCCCAGCCGGAGATTAACTCCGCTTCATGGGAAGAGAATGCCCAGCCCCCGGGTCTATACTTTCAGCAAGCCTCCAGATGCCGGAGGGCCGAACCATGAAGAAACTGCTGATCCTCATCCTATTGCCCCTCGCCGCCGCGTCCATGGCTGCCGCGTTCGCTGACGGGCAATCCATCTACAAGTGGACCGACAGCGACGGCACCGTGCACTACAGCGACAAGCCGCCTGAAGCCGCGCCGGCGAATCTCACCACCCTGGACCTGCCCGCGCTCCCGCCCCAGGACCCGGCCAAGATCGCCGCCGACCAGGCCGCCGAGGTCGCGAGCACCGCGGCCACCCTGAAGCTCCTCCAGGCGCAGCTCGCCCTGCAGCAACAGCAGTTGAGCCTCCAGTTGCAGCAGGCACAGTTGCAGGCCGTGACCGCGCCCCCGCCGGCGGTAGCCGACACCGCGGACATGTATTCGGCGGATGCGGTGTTGCCGGTCTATCCGATCTACGCACGCTCCGCCTTCGTGCCTCATATCTACCGGCGCAACCTGTATCTTCCCCACCGGACGAGCCCCGATCCGGGCATGCCCGTGATGCGCCCTGGCACCGGCCATCCGGCCCCGGGGCACCCAGTGATGGCCCCGCCCAGCCACCGCTAGACCACGCCAAGCAGAAAAGACGAAGGCTGCCCTCGGGGCAGCCTTCTTGTTTGTTTGGCGGTACACGCGCATCCAGCCTGACGCAGATTTTCCGGACATGACACCGGGGATACAAGCTCCCCCCGCGCGGGATGCGCGGATTCCCGGCCGGTTTGATTTCATCTGTCTCCTGACATATGTTTAATACATCGCTGCGGCGATATTCCGCAGCGGCGGCGATAGGTGCGCCGCCGGCCCAGGCAAGCATCAGGGGGGACCACCGTGACCGAGACCGCCGCCTCGCGCATCTTCGCCCGCTTCGACGACGAGCGCATGCTGTACTTGCCGGAGGCGCCGCTCCTCATGGGCGGCCGGGGCGGCAGTTTCACCTTCGAACGCCGCCACATCCCCGCGCCGGGCCACATCCCCGCCCACAGCTTCGACGAACATGTGTTCATGCTCCCCCTGGGCGACAAGCCGGTGCGCTTCAGCAGCCGGCTCAACGGCCGCAACCTGAAGGGCCTGGTGGAGCCCTGGCGCTTCCGGTTCCTGGCGGCGGGCGACACCCTCTCCACCACCTGGGACACGGCGATTGAAGCCATCTTCATGACCCTGAACCCGGAACTCCTGCCGCTCTCCCTGGGCGAGGAAGCGATGGCGCGCCCGGTGGATCTGGCCTCGAACATCATGCCGCACGAGGACCTGCTGCTCGCGCAGTTGAGCCTGGCGATGCAGCACCACATCCGGGGCGGCCGCCGCGCGGGCCAGGTCTTCGAGCATTCCCTGCTGGCCGCCGTCGCCGCGCATCTTTTCGCGGCCTACGGCACGGGTCGGCGCGGACAGGTCCGCAACATACCGCTCACCCGCCGCACCCGGGCGCGCATCGAGGATTACGTCCGCCAGAACCTCGGGCGCGACATCAATCTCACCGGGATCGCCGCCGTGGTCGGGATGAGCCCCCGCCAGTTGAGCCGTGCCTTCCGCGCCGCCACCGGGCAGAGCCTGTGGCAGTTCGTGATCGAATGCCGGGTGCGTGAAGCCACGCTCATGCTGGCCCGCAACCGCTCCCTCTCCCTGTCCTACATCGCCCGCGCCTGCGGCTTCGAAAGCTACGCCCAGTTCATCGCCGCCTTCCGCAAGGTGTTCGGGCAGTTGCCGAGCGAGTACCGCCGCAGCCGCGGCCACTAGCCTCCCCGCGTCCGGATTCCGTAACTCCAGGCCTGAATCTGAAATCAGGCGCCGGCGCTTCCTTATAGCATCCGCCGTATGGGCGTTATGTCCCATGGATCCACGGGGAGGCTGGCCATGCGCGCGTCGTTTCGTCTGCTGTCGTTGTCCTTGTTCATGCTGCTGATGCTCGCCGGCTGCGGTGGAGGCGGCGGTAGCGGTGGCGGCAGCTCCGGCTCGGGCGACTGGTTCTTCGTGTGGAATTGCAACGGCGATTCCGAATGCCTCTCCACCAACGCCGCCGGCACGCCTTCGGGTTCCCTGGACGAGGGGCCGGACGAATCCTCCTGCACCCCGCTCGTGACCTTCGCCCAGAAGTTCTGGGGGTCGGCCGCCACCTACGCCTGCACCCAGAACCCGAACGGCGGCGGGGGCGGCACCAGCAGTGTGCCGAGCAGCACCACTTCGAACGCCATCCCGGTCGGGATGTACGCGGGTACCGGTACCTTCACGGGCACCGAGACCATCAATGGCGCTACCAGTAACTTCGATAAATCGCCCTCCTTGCTGGAGTTCGTCACCAGCAGCGGCGCATACATGTTGCTGTCGTACAATCCCGGCTCGCCGGCTTATGTGAGCCAGATCGACGAGGGCTCGTTCGTCTCGTCGCTGGGCACCATCACCTCGCACAACGACATGGCCTACCCGCTGTGGGAGAACTATTCGTCCGACACCTTCCCGGTGCTCTACACCGGTACCCAGAACGCGGCCTACGACGGCACCTTCCTGCTGAATTCGGACCTGAACGGCAACATCGTCTACTCCGGTAGCCAGGGAGCCGTGCTTAAAGTGCCGGTGAACTACGTGGCTGCGTCGGTTACACCGGTGACGCTCGCCGCCATCGCCAAGATATTCACCGGGGCCTTCTACCAGAACGGCAGCACGGGAACCAACGGGGTCCGTCCGCCAATCGCCGGCAGCATCACGATTTCCTCGACCGGCGTGCTGTCAGGCACGGTCGATTGCGCGTTCACCTCGGTCGGCGGCGGCACGACCACACCCTGTATCGTGTCGGGCACGGTCACCGCACGCACCGACCTCGGTGCATATGACATTTCCATCAGCTTCACCAACGGCACAAACCAATCCTTCCCGAGCCAGTGGGTCGGCAAGACCGCCACTGGGCTGCTGTATTACGACGCGGGCAACGGC
>DASYZF010000307.1:0-1766 GCA_035946515.1 Gammaproteobacteria bacterium
CGAGATCAACATCGCCTCCGGCGAATCCACCCTGCTCCATCTGCTGCCGCCTTACGTGCGGCAGTTCGCGGAGGCCTATCCCGGCATCCACATCCGCCTGCACAACGTGACCGGCCGCAGCGGCCTCGCCATGCTGCGTTCGGATGAAGCCGACTTCGCGGTGGGTTCCCTGCTGGAAGTGCCGGAGGACATGGTCTACAAGGCCATGTTCAACTTCGAGCCCATGCTCATCACCGCCGTGGACCATCCGCTGGTGAAACTCTCCCGCCCCATCACCCTGGAGGACATCGCGCCTTACGGGCTGATCCTGCCGCCCCAGTTCCTGAGCACCTGGCGGCGGGTGAGCGAGGTGTTCCGCAAGCACGAACTCGAATACAACGTGCGCCTGCAGGTGGGCGGCTGGGAAGTGATCAAGCGCTACGTGGAAGAAGGGCTGGGCATCTCCATCGTCACCAGCATCTGCCTGCGCCAGAGCTACCGCCTGCGGGCCTTCCCCATGCGCCGCTATTTCCCGGAGCGTAGCTACGGCGTGGTGCACCGGCGCGGCAAGTTCCTGACGCCCCAGGCGCGACGCTTCATCGAGTCCCTGGAACGGCCCGCGAGCGCCTGAGGATGATCCTGCTCTTCAACAAACCTTACGGCGTGCTCTGCCAGTTCACGGGCGAGGGCCGGGCGACGCTCGCGGATTACATCGACATCAAGGATGTGTATCCCGCCGGGCGCCTGGACACGGACAGCGAAGGCCTGCTGGTGCTGACCGACGACGGTCGGTTGCAGAACCGCATCAGCCACCCGCATCACAAGCTGCCCAAGGTCTACCGGGCCCAGGTGGAAGGCATCCCGGACGAGGAAGCCTTGCAGCGATTGCGTGCAGGCCTGATCTTGAACGACGGGCCCACGCTCCCGGCCCAGGTGCGCGTGATCCCGGAGCCGGAGAAGCTCTGGCCCCGGGAGCCGCCCATCCGCTTCCGCAAGCGGGTGGCGGATTCCTGGGTCGAACTCACGCTGCTGGAGGGTCGTAACCGCCAGGTGCGGCGCATGACGGCGGCGGTCGGTCACCCTACCCTGCGGCTCATACGCTGGGCCGTCGGCGAATGGACGGTAGCGGGTCTGGAGCCCGGGCGGTATCGCCGGGTCGACTGAGTTCAGCGCTGCTTCCGGCCCACGATGCGCATGGCCATCTCGAGGGCCTGCTCGTAGTTGAGGCGCGGGTCCACCTGGGATTTGTAGGCCCGCTCCAGGTCCACCTCCGTCAAGCCGCGCGCGCCGCCGGTGCATTCGGTGACATCGTCGCCGGTGAGCTCGAAATGCACGCCGCCGAGAAGGCTGCCGAGCTTCTCGTGCAGGGCGAAGGCGCTCTCCAGCTCCGCCAGGATGTTCTCGAAGCGCCGGGTCTTCAGGCCGTTGCTGGTGGTCTCGGTGTTGCCGTGCATGGGATCGCAGATCCACAGCACTTTCTTGCCGCTCGCCTGCACCGCCTCCACCAGGGGCGGGAGCTTCTCGCCCACGGCCTTGGCGCCGAAGCGATGGATGAAGGCGAGGCGGCCGGGCTCGTCATCGGGGTTGAGCGTGTCCAGCAGCGCGCGGATGCCGTCGGGCGTCATCTGCGGGCCCACTTTCACCGCCACGGGGTTGGCGATGCCGCGGAAATATTCCACGTGAGCGCCGCTGAGCTCGCCGGTACGCACGCCGATCCAGGGGAAGTGGGTGGCCAGGTTGTACCACCTGCCGGTCTCGGCCACGAACTGGGTCTGGGCCTGCTCGTA
>DASYZF010000308.1:0-3280 GCA_035946515.1 Gammaproteobacteria bacterium
CGGTAGCGGAAGTTCACCACGTTGAGGGGCGTCGGCGCGAGCAGCTCCAGTTCCGGCGTCGCTTCCACCCGCTCCTTGAGATAGCGGGCCTGGGCGATGTTCTGGGACACGAGCCGCCCGAAGCGGTCAAGGCCGTAAGCCCTGAAGTTGAGCCACACCTTGAGGGCGCGGAACCCACGGGAGAGCTGCGGCCCGTAGTCGGCGAAAGCGATGGGTGCGGCGGCGATGCCGCCCTCGAGCTTGTTGAGGTAGCTCGCCTCCACCGCGAACGCGGCCTGGTGCACCGCCCGGTCGCGCACCAGGGTGCAGCCCACGTCGTAGGGCAGATACATCCACTTGTGCAGGTCGAAGGCCAGGGAATCCGCGCGCTCCATGCCTTTGAGCAGCCCGCGGCTGCCGGCATCGAGCATCGCCACGGCACCGAAGGCGCCGTCCACGTGCAACCAGAGCCCCTCGGTCTGGCAGAGATCCGCGATCGCCTCCAGGGGATCGATGGCGCCAGTGTTCACGGTGCCGGCGTTGGCCACCACGCAGAGGGGCAGATGCCCGGCGCGACGATCGGCGGCGATGCGCGCCTTGAGCGCGGCCAGGTCGATCCGGTATTCCGTGTCCACCGGGATGTAAGCCAGGGACTCGCTGCCGAGGCCCATGAGTTCCACGGCCTTCTGCGCGGAGTTGTGGGTCTCGGTGGAAGAGTAGTACATGAGCCGCGGCCCGGCCGTGAGGCCTTCGCGCCGCACGGCGAAGGGCGCCTTGGCGCTGCGCGCCACGTTGAGGCCCACGAGGTTCGCCACGGAGCCGCCGCTCGTGAGGATGCCGCTACCCTCGGCGGGGAAACCCATCATCTCCCGCAGCCAGGCGAGCACCTGCAGTTCCACGTAGGTGGATGCCTGGTCGAAGCCGGCGGCGTTCACGTTCATGGTGGCGGTGAGCAACTCGGCCAGCATGCCCACCGGCGTGCCGTTACCGTTCACCCAGCCCCAGAAGCGCGGATGGGTGTTGCCAACGGGATAGGGCGCCACGAGCCGCTGATAGTCCCGGTAGGCCATGACCTCACCGACACCGGCCTTGGGCAGCGGCGCCTTAAGTTCCGCCTGCACTGCGGCCGGCACCGGCTGCCAGACGGGACGTTCCCGGAGCCGGGCGGTGTAGTCCAGGGCATCGTCCAAAGCCTCATGCATGAGGCGCCGGAAGGCGTCCCAGTCCTCGGGATCCAGGGTCTCTTCAGGCAGCTTGTTCATGGTGAGATATACTGTCAGGAATATTCACACGACATTATTCTAAAGTTCGCTTGATATAAGGGGCAAACGACTTTTTTTCACGGTCTGCTGTGCTTTTTACTCACGGGTTTCCCATGCGCAACCTCCCACCCCCCAACACCCTCAAGGCCTTCGAGGCCGCCAGCCGCCACGGCAGCTTCAGCAAGGCCGCGGTGGAGCTGCACGTGACCCACGGCGCCGTGAGCCGCCAGGTGCAGCAACTGGAGGAGTTCCTGGGTTGCGAGCTCTTCCACCGCCTGCCGCGGGGCCTGCAGCTCACCGCCCGCGGGCGCGAGTTCGCCTTCGGGGTGCAGGCGGCCTTCGACCAGATCCGCGATGCGGTGGAAGCGGTGCGGGTGGATCACGAGAAGCACATCATCACCGTGAGCACGCTGGCCTCGCTCGCGGCCCGCTGGCTGGTGCCGCGGCTGCACAAGTTCCAGAAGGCGCACCCCGAGCTCGAGATCCGCCTGAGCACCTCGCCCCAGCTCACCAACTTCGACCGGGACGGCATCGACCTCGCCATACGCTACGGCCGCGGCCGCTGGCCCGGCGTGACGGCGCTCCGGCTCTTCACGCCGGTGGAGTTCCCGGTGTGTGCGCCGCGACTCCTCGAGGGCGAGCACCCGCTCAGCAAACCCGCCGACCTCAAGTACACCTCGCTCCTGCACGACACCACCCACCGCCACTGGCAGCAGTGGCTGGAACTCGCCGGGGTGCGCGGCATCGACGCCCACGAGGGCATGGTGGTGGAGGATATGAACGTGCTGATCCAGGCGGCCATCGAGGGCCAGGGCGTGGCGCTCGCCTCCGAGCCGCTGGTGCAGGCGGAGCTTGCCGCGGGGCGCTTGGTGAAGCCCTTCGACATCGCGCTGCCGGTGGAACTCGCCTTCTACGCCGTCTATCCTCGCAGCCGCTCCCAGAGCCCCGCGGTGCAGGCCCTGGTGGACTGGCTGCAAGCCGAAGCGAAGGGCACCTAAAGGGAACCCATGAACCGTCTGCAAGCCGACCTCTTGCTGCTGCTCACCGCCTTCATCTGGGGCACGGCCTTCGTGGCCCAGAAATACGCCAACGACAGCATGCCGCCCATCACCATCGTGGGCGCACGCTTCCTGATCTCGGCGCTGGTCTTGCTGCCCTTCATGCTCTACGAGGCCAAGCGCGCCACGGCACCCTTGAGCCGCATCGACTGGATGCAAGCCGGCATCGTGGGCCTGTGCCTCTGCGCCGGCAGCTGCCTGCAGCAGACGGGCCTGCTCACCACCAGCGCCACCAACGGCGGCTTCCTCACCGCCCTCTACGTGGTGATCGTGCCCTTCATGTTCTGGGCCGTATCCGGCCAGAAGCCCCGGGCCCTGGTGCTCTTGGCCTGCGGCATATCCTTATATGGCGCCTGGCTCCTGGCGGACGACGGCCAGTCACGGCACTGGCGGCCCGGGGACATCCTGATGGTGGTGTCGGATTTCGCCTGGGCGCTGGCCATCACCCTCATCGGCGTGTTCCTGCAGCGCAGCCACCGCCCCTTCTTCCTCTCCTTCATGCAGTACGCCGTGACCGCGGCCCTGGCGCTGCCCGCGGGCTTCCTGTTCGAGTCCCCGAGTCTCGCCGGGACCGTCACAGCCCTCTGGCCCCTGCTCTATATCGGGCTGATCTCCGGGGGTCTCGCCTACACCTTTGGCGTGCTGGCCCAAAAACACACGCCGCCGGCGGAGGCGGCGCTCATCATGTGCCTGGAGAGCGTGTTCGCCGCCCTCGCCGGGGCGATGCTGCTGCACGAGCGTCTCACGGTAGCGGCCACCGTGGGCTGCGCACTGATCCTGCTCGGAGTGGTGCTGGTGGAGACGGGGCCCTTGCTGCTGCGCAAGCTCGGCATCACCGCCGCCTGAGCCCGGAGATGAAAAGGCCCTCCTCCGTCTTAAGGAGGAGGGCCTCGGTGCGTCCCGCTTACTTCTTCAGCTGGCTCGGCACGAAGATATCGTCCACCGCCTTCTGCATCAGGTCCGGCGGCAGGAGGCCCTGGC
>DASYZF010000309.1:0-7961 GCA_035946515.1 Gammaproteobacteria bacterium
GGTGAATTCAGGAGTTTGAAAAATGGCAGTCCAGAAAAGTCGCGTCACCCCCTCCCGCCGTGGCCAGCGTCGTTCCCACGACGCCCTCAAGGGCCCGACCCTGTCCGTGGATTCGAGCAGCGGCGAGACCCATCGCCGGCACCACATCTCCGCGGACGGCTTCTACCGCGGCAAGAAGATCCTGAACACCAAGCAGGAAGACTGAGTTTCATCAGGCTCCGCTGCCGCCGGCGCCGCGTGCGGCCGGCATGACCTTGGAGGCGGGGCATAACGGGCTGGCACACCAGAATCCGTTCAGATGAACAAGACCGTCACTATCGCGCTCGACGCCATGGGTGGGGATCACGGGACTTCCGTGACCGTGCCCGCGGCGCTCAGCATGCTCGCGAAGCACCCCGACCTCAGCCTCATCCTGGTGGGCAGGGCTGAGGTGCTGGAGCCGCTGCTCAAGCGCCACCAGGCCCGCTACGGCGAGCGCCTGAAGCTGCAGCACGCCTCGGAAGAGGTGGGCAGCGACGAGCTGCCTTCCCAGGCGCTGCGCGGCAAGAAAGACTCCTCCATGCGCGTGGCCATCGACCTCGTCAAGAGCGGGGCGGCGGACGGTTGCGTGAGCGCCGGCAACACCGGCGCGCTCATGGCCACGGCGCGCTTCGTGCTCAAGACCGTGCCGGGCATCGACCGGCCGGCGATCTGCGCCCTGATCCCTTCCCACGGCGGCCACACCCACATGCTCGACCTCGGCGCCAACGCCGATTGCACCCCCGAGCAGCTCTTCCAGTTCGGCGTCATGGGCTCGGCCCTGGCGACCGCCGTGTACCACCTGCCCACGCCCCGGGTCGGCGTGCTCAACATCGGCGAGGAGGAGATCAAGGGCAACGAGAAGGTGAAGGAGGCGGCCCGGCTCCTCTCCGAGAGCCACCTCAACTACATCGGCTTCGTGGAAGGCGACGACATCTTCTCCAGGGACGTGGACGTGGTGGTGACCGACGGCTTCGTGGGCAACGTGTCCCTGAAGACCATGGAAGGCCTCGCCAAGATGATCAGCCAGATCATCCGCGAGGAGTTCCGCCGCACCGCCTTCACCCGCTTCCTGGCCTTCACGGCCCTGCCCGTGCTGCACGCCATCCGCCGCCGCCTCGACCCGCGCCACTACAACGGCGCGAGCCTCCTGGGACTCAGGGGCGTGGTGGTGAAGAGCCACGGCGGCACCGACAGCGTGGGTTTCGCCAGCGCCATCCGCATCGCCATCCTCGAGGTGGAGAACCGGGTGCCGCAGCGGATCGGCGCTATGATGGAAGAGCAGCTCGCCCAACCGAAGGCTGAGAACCAATGAAACAGGTCTACGCGCGCATCGCCGGCACCGGCCGCGGCCTCCCGGAGCGGATCCTCACCAACGCCGACCTGGAGAAGATGGTCGACACCACCGACGAGTGGATCCGCAGCCGCACCGGCATCGAGCGCCGCCACATCGTCGCCGACGACGAGACTAACCTCGACCTGTGCGAGCGCGCCGCGCGCAACGCCATGGAGATGGCGGGCGTGGGCCCCGCCGACATCGATTTCGTGATCGTGGGCACCACCACCCCCGACCAGGTGTTCCCCAACATGGGCTGCCTGCTGCAGCAGCGCCTGGGGATCAGCGGCCCGCCGGCCTTCAGCATCGAGGCGGCCTGCACCGGCTTCATCTACGCCCTCAACATCACCGAGAAGTTCATCAAGAGCGGCGCCGCCAAGCGCGCCCTGGTGGTGGGCGGCGAGACCCTGTCGCGCATGGTGGACTGGAGCGACCGCGGCACCTGCGTGCTGTTCGGGGACGGCGCCGGCGCCGTGGTGCTGGAAGCCTCCGAGGAACCCGGCATCATCTCCACCCACCTGCATGCCGACGGGCAGTACGCGGACCTGCTGTATTTCCCCTCCGGCGTGTCCAAGAAGCCCGAGGATTTCCACGCCCGCCGCGACTACATCCAGATGAAGGGCAACGAGGTCTTCAAGGTGGCGGTGACCAAGCTCGGCGAGATCGTGGTGGAGGCCCTGGCGGCCAACAACATGACCGGCGACGACATCGACTGGCTGATCCCGCACCAGGCCAACATGCGCATCATCGACGCCACCGCCCGCAAGCTGAAGATGCCCATGGAGCGGGTGGTGCTGACGGTGCAGGACCACGGCAACACCTCCACGGCCTCCGTGCCGATGGCATTGGATGTGGCAGTGCGCGACGGCCGTATCAAACGCGGCCAGAAGATCCTGTTAGAAGCCTTCGGTGGTGGATTCACATGGGGTGCTGCCCTTATCCGCTTCTGAGCTTGAGAACCTCAAGGCATAAAAAAGGGGGAGCTTGCGCTCCCCCTTTTTTCGTCTCGGGCTTCCCTATCCGGCTCAGAGCGCCGGGACCGGTTTCACGGTGACCGGATCCCCCACCAGCAGGGTGGGAGCGCCCAGGCCGTAGGCGGTCTTGTTGTAATCCGGCACGTCGGCCTTCAACAAGGCATTGAAGCGGCCGAGGGCATCGTCGAGCTTCGGAGTCAGCTCCCCATCCAGGTCGGTGACGGACTGGATCATGGGCTGCGGGTCCGAACCCGCCGTGCCGAAGAACAGGAACTGCAGTTCCCCGTCCAGCTTGGCGAGGTAGTGCAGGTCGTCTTCGGGAGCGTCGTGCTGCACGGCGGTGACGAACACCGCGTCCTTGAGGTCGCCGAGCTTCTTGTCGAGGGCCTTGGCCTGGTCCAAGGCAGCCTTGTACTTGGCCTTGTCGTCGTCCGTGGTGACGCCGTCCTGGAAGCCTTTCAAGGCGTCCTGCATGGCGGTGATCCGGTTCAGCATCCCGTTGAAGGCCGAGAGTTCGTTGCGCACCTTGAGGGCGAGGGCCGTGAGGGTGCGGGCCTGGTCCGGAGCGACGTCCTGGTTCGGGTCGTAGTGCACCACGGCGGGCGCGCTCTGGCTCTTGCCGTCCGCGGTCACCGTCACGGTATAAGTGCCGGCGAGCGCGGCCGGGCCGAAGTTCCCGAAGCCTTCGTCGCCACCGAAGGTCTTGATGAAGTCCAGCTTGGTGGGCTGGTCGTACTGCATCTTCCAGACGTAGCGGTTCAGGCCTTGCTTGCCGCCGGCGTGCTCGGTGGCTACCACGGCGCCGTGGCTGTCGGTGACCACGATCTTCACCGGTCCCTTGCCATCGTCGTCGTCCGAGTCCTTGATCTCCTTCTTGAGGTAGTAGTCGATCACCACCCCATCGGGTCCGTTCGGCGCCTGGTAGGTGGAAGCGGACTCGCCGCCGCGGCTCCAGCGGATGTAGTGGGTGCCGTCGCCGGTGGGGAACAGGTGGAAATCCTGCTTGGCGATGTCGTCGTCCATGAGTTCGATGGGGCGGATGTCGTCGAACACGAACAGGCCGCGGCCGTGGGTGGCCACGGCGAGGTCGTGGTCCACGAACTTGAGGTCGAACACCGGCACGGTGGGGAAGCCGGCCTTGAGCTCCTGCCAGCGGCCGCCGTCATCCCGTGAGTACCAAAGGCCCGTCATGTTGCCGAGCACCAGCAGGCCCTTCTGGTTCGGGTCTTCCCGGACCACGTTCACGGCAGAGTCGGGCAGGCCCTTGTCGATGCGGGTCCAGGACTTGCCGTAGTCGCTGGTCTTGTAGACGTGGGCGTGCCTGTCGTCCAGCTCGTGGCCGTCGAAGCCCACGTAGGCGGTGCCGGCGTCGAAGGGGGAGACACCCACCTGGTAGACGCGCTCCCAATCGTGGTCGCTGCCCGAGGGGGTGACGTTGCTCCAGCTCTTGCCGCCGTCGCGGCTGACCTGCACCTGGCCGTCATCGGTGCCCACCCAGATCACCTTCTCGTCCGTGGGGGCGAGGGTGATGGACAGGATGGTGTCATAGCTCTCGGCGCCGGAGATGTCCTTGTTGACCGGGCCGCCGGAGAGCCCCTGCTTGCTCTTGTCGTCGCGGGTCAGGTCGCCGCTGATGGGATCCCAGTGGATGCCGCCGTCGGTGCTCTTGAAGAGCACGTTGCCGCCGAGGTACAGGGTCTTGGCGTCGCTCGGGGACACGGCGATGGGCGAGGTCCAGTTGAAGCGGTATCTGGAGTCCGCCAGGGTCTTGTCGGCGATGAAACCCGGCCCGTGAAGGTAGGGCATGATGAAGATGCTGCGCTTGGTCTTCACGTCGAAGCTCGAGATGGCGCCGTCCTGGGAATCCACGTACACCCTGTCGGGGTCGCTGGGTGCGTAGACCGCGTATTCGCCGTCGCCCCCCGTCACCTGGAACCAGTCGTTGCCGGTGTCGCCGTCGTCCGCCAGGGTGGTGGAGGGACCGCACCAGGCGTTGTTGTCCTGCAGGCCGGCGCAGAGGTCATAGGGGCTATGGCTGTCGGCGGAGACCATGTAGTCCTGCTCGATGGGCATGCCGTCCAGGTAGCGCCAGGTCTTGGCGCCGTCGAGGCTCACGTAGGCGCCGCCATCGTTGCCCTGGATGATGCGGTTGCCGTTGGTGGGGTCGATCCAGATGGCGTGGTGGTCCACGTGCACGCCCCGGTCCGTGGGCTTGGCGGTCTTGCCGCCGTCCCGGGACTGCATCATGAAGAAGGACAGGAAGTAGACGCGGTCAGGGTCGTTCGGCGCCACCGCCAGGTGCGAGAAGTAGAAGGGGCGTACGTCCAGGTTGTAGCTGCTGTTCACCTTGGTCCAGCTGTCGCCCATGTCGTCGGAACGCCACAGGAGGCCCGTGCCGTGCTTGGCTTCGATGAGGGCGTAGACCCGATTCATGTCGCTCGGGGCCACGGTCACGTCGATACGGCCGAGGTCGCCCGTGGGCAGGTCCTTGGTGAGCTTCTTCCAGGTGTCGCCGCCGTCCTCGGAGCGCCAGATGCCGCTCTCGGGGCCGCCGTCCACCAGTTCCCAGGGATAGCGCACCGCCTGCCACATGGAGGCGAACAGCACCTTGGGGTTGCTGGCGGACTGGGCCAGGTCCGCGGCGCCGGTGTGGTCGCTCACGAACAGCACCTTCTTCCAGGTCTTGCCGCCGTCCTCGGTCTTGTAAATGCCCCGGTCGGGGTTGGCCTTCCAGGTGTGGCCCAGGGCCGCCACGAACACGGTGTTGGAATCGGTGGGATCCACGATCACCCGGGAGATCTGGCCCACGTCCTTGAGGCCCATCTGCTGCCAGGTCTTGCCGGCATCGGGCGAGAAGTACACCCCGGCGCCGTCCATCACGTCGTTGCGGATGTTGGCTTCGCCCGTGCCCACCCAGACCAGGTTCGGGTTGGAGGGGGCGAGGGCGATGGAGCCGATGGAGGCGGTGGCCTCGTGCTCGAAGACGGGCTTGAAGCTCAGGCCGCCGTCGGTGGTCTTCCACACGCCGCCGGCGGCGCCACCCACGTAGTAGGTGCTGGGGTCGCCGGGGATGCCGGCCACGGCGGAAACGCGGCCGCCGCCCGCGGCCGGACCCAAGTCCCGGAACTTGAGATTATGGAAAACGTCCGAGGCCTGGCCGCTGTCATCGTCCGCCCAGGCGGCGGGGGCGAGACAGCAAGCGGCGAGAAGGATCGAAACGACGACATACCACGCGGACTTCTTCATGTACTTCTCCCGTGTGCCGTGGAGCGGCCGGCGTTGCGGCCACCCGCGGAATTGAGGACAGGGATTATCCCACCCCTTAGGGTGGGGAAACACGGGGAAGTTCCGCTTACGACTGGCTAGAAATACAACCGTAACCTCAGGGTGGTGGTGTTGGTGTAGGCGTTGTTGTGGGCGTAAGAGAGACCCACGGCGAACCAGGGCAGCGGATCGAACATGGCGCCGAGGCCGACCTCGTTGTCGGGCGTGTTGAGGTAGTCGTGGGCGAGGAAGCCGTCCAGCTCGGCCCACGCCGTCAGCGCGCGGCGCAGCCCCACTTCCAGCCGGTAGCCGTTCTCGGTGGTGTTCACGCCCTGGTTGTCCAGCTGGTCGTTCACGTACAGCACATCGGTGTAGGCATCGGTGTCGTCCGTGAGGCGCGATTCGCCGGCGAAGCCGAAGCTGTAGTCCTTGGCGGTGGGGCTGCCCGGCGTGGAGTCGTAGTTGAGCCGCGCGTAGTTGCCGACCACCTGCACGCCGTCGAAGATGCTGTAGGAGAGGCCCACGTAGTTGCCCTTGCCGTTCTGGCCGTCCTGGGGCGAGACGTTGAGGTGCCCCGCTTCCAGGTAGTCGTACTTGAAGTTGGGGTTATCGGCATAGGCTGCGGCCGGAGCGAGGAGGGCGAGCAGGAACAGGGCGGACGGTTTCACGCGGATCACCTTTAGGGTCAGTGGACCAGCTGGTTCAGGTCGAAGATGGGCAACAGGATGGCGAGCACGATGAGCAGCACCACGATGCCCATGGCCAGGATGAGCAGGGGCTCGAGGATGCCGAGCATGGTGGCGATGAGGGTCTCGAGCTCCCGCTCCTGGTTCACGGCGGCGCGTTCCAGCATGGCGTCCAGCTCGCCGCTGGATTCGCCGCTGGCGATGAGATGCACCACCAGCGGCGGGAAGAGCCGGCTGCGGGCCAGGGACTGGCTGATGGACGCGCCCTCACGCACGCGGCGGGCCGAGTCGTCCACCGCCTCGCGCATGGGGATGTTCACGACCACCTCGCCGGCGATGCGCAGCGCCTCCAGCACCGGGACGCCGCTGCCGGCGAGGATGCTCAAGGTGCGGGTGAAGCGTGCGGTGTTGACGCCCCGGGTGAGCCGACCGAAGAGCGGCAGGCCGAGCAGGGTGAGGTGCCAGCGGCGCCGCACCTCCTGCTTCCTGAGCATGCGGCGCACCGTGTAGACGACGACGGCGATGGCGATCAGCAGCAGGATGCCGTAGCCGCGGATGAAGCCGCTGAGCGCGATGAGCCCGCGGGTCAAGATGGGGAGCTGTTGGCCGGTGTGCTCGAACACCTGCACCACCTGGGGCACCACGTACACCAGCAGTCCGGTGACGATGCATACGGCCATGAAGGTGAGTATCACGGGATAGATCATGGCGAGCTGCAGCTTCTGACGGAGCTGCTGGCGGCTCTCGGCGTAGTCGGCGAGCCTCTCCAGCACCCCGTCCAGGTGGCCGGTGTGCTCGCCGGCGGCCACGGTGGCGCGGAAGATCTCCGGGAACACGTGGGGGAACTGGCCGAGGCCCGAAGCCAGGGTGTGGCCCTCCATGACCCGGCCGCGCACCGCGAGCAGCATGCTCTTCAAGCGCGGCTTCTCGGTCTGCTGGGAGACGGCGAGCAGCGCTTCCTCCACCGGCAGCGCGGCGCGCACCAGGGTGGCGAGCTGGCGGGTGACGAGCGCGAGGTCGGTGGCACTGATGCCGCGCTGCATGCCGAAGGCACGCGGCGCGTTCGTCTCCTGCGCGGCGGCCTCGATCACTTCCAGCGGTGTCAGGCCTTGCTCGCGCAGCTGCTGGCGCACCTGGCGCGGGGTGTCGCCTTCCAGCACGCCCTTGAGTTCGCGGCCGCGGCCGTCCAGGGCGACGTAGGCGAAAGCGCCCATCCTCAGCCCTCGCGCGTGACGCGCAAGACTTCCTCGACGCTGGTCTCGCCGGCCAGCACCAGGCGCAGGCCGTCGTCGCGGATGCTGGGGGTCGCCTTGCGGGCCTGCTTCTCGAGTGCCTGCTCGCCGCTGCCGTCGTGGATCATGCCGCGCATCTCGTCGTCCACCACCACCATCTCGTAGATGCCGGTGCGGCCCCGGTAGCCGCTGCGCTTGCAGGCTTCGCAGCCCACGGGCTTGTACAGGGTCGGCGGCTTGTGGCGCGGCAGGTTGAACACCTGGCACTCGCGCTCGCCGGCCGTGTAAGCCTGCTTGCAGTCGGGGCAGAGGATGCGCACCAGGCGCTGGGCGAGCATGCCGAGCAGGGAGGAGGAGAGCAGGAAGGGCTCCACGCCCATGTCGCGCAGGCGGGTGACGGCGCCCACGGCGGTGTTGGTGTGCAGGGTGGAGAGCACGAGGTGGCCGGTCA
>DASYZF010000310.1:0-4197 GCA_035946515.1 Gammaproteobacteria bacterium
CATGGACGAGGGCATGCTGGACGGCGTCGCCGCCATGACCCGCTTCCTCAAGCTCCTGGCCGCGGAGCCGGACATCGCCAAGGTGCCGGTGATGCTGGATTCCTCCCGCTGGGAGATCCTGGAGGCGGGGCTTAAGTGCCTGCAGGGCAAGTCCATCGTCAACTCCATCAGCCTCAAGGAGGGGGAGGAGGCGTTCCTGCGCCAGGCAAGCCTCGCGCGCCGCCACGGCGCGGCGGTAGTGGTCATGGCCTTCGACGAGCAGGGCCAGGCGGACACCCTCGAGCGGCGCGTGGCCATCTGCGAGCGCGCCCACGGGCTGCTCACCGGCAAGCTCGGTTTCCCCGCCGAGGACATCATCTTCGATCCCAACATCTTCGCCATCGGCACCGGCATCGAGGCCCACAGCGACTACGCCAAGGACTACATCGCGGCGGTGACGGAGATCAAGCGCCGCCTGCCCGGGGTGCTCATCAGCGGCGGCGTGAGCAACGTGTCCTTCGCCTTCCGCGGCAACAACACGGTGCGGGAGGCCATGCACGCGGCCTTCCTCTACCACGCTATCAAGGCCGGCATGGACATGGGCATCGTGAACGCGGGCCAGCTCGCGGTGTACGAGGAGATCCCCAAGGAACTGCTCGCCCAGGTGGAGGACGTGCTCTTCAACCGCCGCCCCGACGCCACGGAGCGGCTCCTGGCCTACGCCACCACCTTGGGGCAGTCCGGCAGCCGCGCCGTCCAGGATCTCGCCTGGCGCGAGGCGCCGGTGGCGGAGCGCCTGAAGCACGCCCTGGTGCAGGGCATCGCCGACTACATCGAGGCGGACACGGAGGAGGCGCGGCGGAAGGCCACGCGGCCCCTGGATGTGATCGAGGGCCCGCTCATGGCGGGCATGGACGTGGTGGGCGACCTGTTCGGCGCCGGGAAAATGTTCCTGCCCCAGGTGGTGAAGTCCGCCCGGGTCATGAAGAAGGCGGTGGCCTACCTCACGCCCTTCATCGAGAAGGAGAAGCAGGGCGGTTCCCGTTCCAAGGGCCGCATCCTCATGGCCACGGTGAAGGGCGACGTGCACGACATCGGCAAGAACATCGTGGGCATCGTGCTGCAGTGCAACAACTACGAGGTGCTGGACCTCGGCGTCATGGTGCCGGCCCAGAAGATCCTGGAGACCGCCCGGGCCGAGAAGGTGGACCTCATCGGCCTCTCGGGCCTCATCACCCCCTCCCTGGACGAGATGGCCCACGTGGCGAAGGAGATGCAGCGGGAGCATTTCACGGTGCCGCTGCTGATCGGCGGCGCGACCACCTCGCGCGCCCATACCGCCGTCAAGATCGCGCCGAACTATTCAGGTTCGGTGACCTACATCAAGGACGCCTCCCGCGCCGTGGGCGTGGCGGCGGGGCTCCTGGGCGACAACCGCGCCGAGGTGGAGCGGGTGATCCGGGAGGAATACGCCAAGCTCCGGGCCGAGCACCTGAGCCGCGGCCAGGAGGAACAGCTCCTGAGCCTCGCCCAGGCCCGGGCCAACCGCGTCCCGCTGGAATGGCGGGGCTACACGCCCCCGAAACCCCGGGACCTCGGCGTCGAGGTGCTGGACGCCTATCCGCTGGAGGAACTGCGCCGCTATATAGACTGGACGCCGTTCTTCCACGCCTGGCAGCTGAAGGGCAGCTATCCCAAGATCCTGGACGACCCGGAGAAGGGCGAGACCGCCCGCAAGCTGCTCAAGGACGCCCATGCCATGCTGGACAGGGTCATCGCCGAGCGCTGGCTCACGGCCCGGGCGGTGTTCGGCCTGTTCCCGGCCAACACCGTGGAGGGGGACGACATCGCCGTCTACGCGAACGGGGACCGGGAACATCGCCGCGTCGATTTCCGCTTCCTGCGCCAGCAGCAGAAGAAGCCCGCCGGCAAGCCCAACCGCTGCCTCGCGGACTTCGTGGCCTCCCGCGACACGGGGCTCCCCGACCATCTCGGCGCCTTCGCCGTGACCGCGGGCTTGGGGCTCGAGGAACGGGTGAAGGCTTTCGAGGCGGACCACGACGACTACAACGCCATCCTGCTGAAGGCCCTGGCGGACCGGCTGGCGGAGGCCTTCGCCGAACGCCTGCATCAGCGGGTGCGCCGCGAGTTCTGGGGCTACGCCCGGGACGAGAAGCTGGACAACGATGCGCTCATCCGCGAGGAGTACGCCGGCATCCGTCCGGCGCCGGGTTATCCCGCCTGTCCCGAGCACACGGAGAAGGGCGTGCTGTGGGAGCTCCTGGACGTGGAGCGGCGCGCCGGCATCCGTCTCACCGAGAGCTACGCCATGTGGCCGGCGGCGGCGGTGAGCGGCTTCTACTTCTCCCACCCCGAGTCCAAGTACTTCGCCGTGGGACGCATCGACCGCGACCAGGTGGCGGACTACGCTGCCCGCAAGGGCATGGACCTGCCCACCGCGGAACGCTGGCTCGCGCCGAACCTCGGCTATACGCCCTAGTCCTCCCGCGGTTTACAGTCTGGCGGGGTTTTTACCTGCGGCCCCGGGGTCAACTGCCCGCACGGGCATCCCGTTGTTGTACCCAAGGGCGGCGCAAACGCCGCACCCCACACCCCACAGGAGACGACACCATGAAACGTTCACTCGCATTGATCTTCGGCGCCCTACTGGCCTTGGGCAGCATGACCGCCATGGCGGCCGATGCCGCGCCGGCCGCCCCGGCGCCCCAGGCCCAGGCTTCCGCTCCGGCAGCCCCCGCCGCCAAGGAGAGCACTCGGAAGGCCAAGCCCGCCCGCAAGAGCCACAAGGCCCGCAAGGGCAAGAAGGGCGGCAATGCCAAGACCACCGGCGGCTCGGGCGGCGGCAAGACCCGGCGCTGAGAGGTCCATCCGCGAGTCGCCGGCATCCCTTAAGGATGCCGGCGACATCCTTTCCGATCCGCCATCTTCTCTCCCAAGAAAAAGCGTTGACAGCCTCCATGACCGGGACTAGCATCCGCGCCACTACCGTCATGAGAGGCGCCCGAAGTGGGCAGTAGCAGTAGTCACTGTAGAGACCCCTTCCGCTGCAACAGCGGCGTCACGCGCGACTGATACCCTCGGGCGGCGCGGATGCCCGTCCACGTGGAAGGGCAGGCGCGCGGCCTTCATCCGACTATCCATATATATGTAGCCGGTCTGGCCGCGGACGTTATCCTTGAATACGTTCGCGTACCGTCCCAGGGGGCGGTGCGCCCGTACCTGAAGGGCGGGTCGGACATGGCTTTCGAGAAGCTCAGCGAATTCCTGCGGCGCGGCGCGGGCACCAACGGTGACCGCGGCGGCGCGCGCGTGTCCGCGCGGCTCGTCGAGATCAGCCGCATGGCGGCCGACGACACCTTCGACGAGTTCCACACCAGCATCCAGGGCCTCATTGAATCCGCTGCCGAGGAGCGCCTCGCCGAGTACGGTCCCAACACCGTGGCGCGGGAGGAGAAGAAGAGCTTCCTCACGCAGCTCTTCACCCGGCTTTTCTTCAACCCGCTCAACGTGCTGCTGATCGTGCTCACCATCGTCTCGGTGGTGACCGGCGATATGGACGGCGCCACCATCATCGGCCTCATGGTGGTGCTGTCGGTGGCGCTCTCCTGGATCCAGGAGGCCCGCTCCAACAACGCCGCCGAGAAGCTGCGCGCCATGGTGAAGACCACGGCCACGGCGCTGCGCCGCGAGGAGATCGAGGAGGAGGACGAAGAGGAGACGGAGACGGAAGGGGAGGACCAGGAGGAAAAGAGGGAAAAGAAGAAGAGCGTGAGCTACAAGGCGGTGCGCAAGCAGGTGCCCCTCGACGAGCTCGTGCCCGGCGACCTGGTGCAGCTCTCCGCCGGCGACATGATCCCGGCGGACGTGCGCCTGCTCTCCGCCAAGGACCTGTTCATCAACCAGGCGGCCCTGACCGGCGAGTCCCTGCCCGTGGAGAAGACCGCCACCGCGGTGGAGAACGCCGCCGGCAGCCCGCTGGACCTGCCCAACCTCTGCTTCATGGGCACCAACGTGGTGAGCGGCACCGCCATCGCCATCGTGGTCATGACCGGCGCTAACACCTACTTCGGCGCGCTGGCGAGCACCCTCGGGGTGCAGAAGGTGCAGACCAGTTTCGACAAGGGCGTCAACCGCTTCACCTGGCTGATGATCAAGTTCATGGCCTTCATGGTGCCCACGGTGTTCCTCATCAACGGC
>DASYZF010000311.1:0-16701 GCA_035946515.1 Gammaproteobacteria bacterium
GGCGCCGGTGAAGGCTGATGTCAAAAGCTGCTGCGCTCGGCATGGCGTTGTCTGTAGTAGGACGCGTACGTGCCGCGGAGCACAGGGATGTGCGGGAGCGGCGAGCGCGAGGACTCGCAGCGCTGGAACCGGGAACGAAGCAACTAGGTGACTGCGTCACCTTCCCCGCTGCACATCCATGTGCAGCAGGCAGGCCTCGCCTGCGCTTCCCTGCGCAGGCGTCCGCAGCATGCTGCGGACTCGCTCGCGACGCTTTTGACACGGCTTCATGAACATGCAGAAAAGACATTTTCTCTATATCGCTATCCTCGCGGCTGTGCTGGCTTTCGGGGTGGTGATGCTGGGCGCCTATGTGCGGCTCTCCCAAGCGGGCCTGGGTTGCCCCGACTGGCCCGGCTGCTACGGCCATGCGACCGTGCCCACGGCCGAGCAGGCGGCAGCGGTGGATGCCGCGCGGCCGCTGGAAGCGGCCCGCGCCTGGAAGGAGATGATCCACCGCTACTTCGCCGGCACCCTCGCGACCCTCATCCTGATATTGGCAGTCGCTGCCTGGGTGCGGCGCAAGGAACCGGGTCAGCCGCTGTTGCTGCCGACGCTGCTCCTGGCGCTCGTGGTGTTCCAGGCCCTGCTCGGCATGTGGACAGTGACGCTCCTGCTCTTTCCGCCGGTGGTGATGGGCCATCTGCTGGGGGGCTTCGCCACCTTCGCGGTGTTGGTGCTGCTCGTCATGCAGACCGGCGGTTTCTTGAGGCTGGGTGCAGCGGCGACCCCCGCCATACGCAGGCTCGCGGCCCTGGGGCTCGCGGTGCTCATCTGCCAGGTGGCCCTGGGCGGCTGGGTGAGCAGCAACTACGCGGCCATCGCCTGCCCGGATTTCCCCACCTGCCAGGGCAGCTTCTGGCCGCCCATGGATTTCGCTTCGGCCTTCAGCTGGCACGGTCTCGGCATCGACTACCAGGGGGGCATCCTCGCGAACCCGGCGCGGGTGGCGATCCACGTGGTGCATCGCCTGGGCGCGCTCACGGTGTTCCTGCTGCTGGGTGCCGCGGCCCTGCTGTGCCTATTGAAGGGCAAGCAGCCGGCGCTGCGGGGTTTGGGCCTGTTGGTGCTGCTGCTTCTGTGCCTGCAGGTGGCTCTCGGCATCAGCCTGGTGGAGTTCGGCTGGCCCTTGCCCCTGGCGGACCTGCACAACGGTGTGGCGGCCCTGCTCCTGGGCGCGACGGTGACGCTCAATTGGGCCCTGTGGTCGGGGAGGGCACTATGACCAACAATGGCGCGCTGGCGCAGGGATTGCGCCACAGCAGCCGAGTCCGGACCTGTGCCGGACTCGGCTGGTCCACAAAAATACAGGAAGTATTTTCGTGGACGAAATCGAATGGGGAACGAGCTTGAGCGAAGCGAAAGCGACGTGGCGTGATTTCTATGAACTCGGCAAGCCGCGGGTGGTGGCGCTCATCGTGTTCACCGCCGTGGTGGGCATGTTCCTGGCGGTGCCGGGCATGCCCCCCTGGGACAAGCTCGTCTTCGGCACCCTGGGGATAGGTCTCGCGGCGTCCGCGGCGGCAGCCGTGAACCACCTCCTGGACCAGCGGGTGGATGCGGTGATGTTCCGCACCCGCCACCGCCCCCTGCCCACGGGGCAGGTGACCGAGCGTCAGGTGCTGCTGTTCGCGCTGACCCTAGCCATGGTCTCCATGATTATGCTCACGGCGCTCGTGAACACGCTCACAGCGGTGCTCACCTTCTGCTCGCTGATCGGCTACGCCATCGTCTACACCGTGTTCCTGAAGCGCGCTTCGCCCCAGAACATCGTCATCGGCGGGGCCGCCGGTGCGGCGCCGCCGCTCCTGGGCTGGACCGCGGTCACCGGTCAAGCCCATGCCGGGGCCTTCCTGCTGTTTCTCATCATCTTCGTGTGGACGCCGCCCCATTTCTGGGCGCTCGCCATCCACCGCCGCGAGGACTACGCCAAGGTGGGCATCCCCATGCTGCCCGTGACCCACGGCGTGGCCTACACCAAGCTGCAGATCCTGCTCTACACGCTGCTGCTGCTGGCGGTGAGCGTGCTGCCCTTCGTGATCGGCATGAGCGGCCTGCTGTACCTGGCGGCGGCGGTCATCCTGGGTCTCCTGTTCCTGTGGCACGCGGTCATGCTCTACCGCAGTGACGACGACGATGTACAGGGAAGTACCAGTGCCGCGGGAGGCAGGGCCACTCCGAAAGGGGTGACGGGAGCGGCGACGCTCCCCATGCGGACTTTTAGCTACTCCATCTGGTATCTGTCGCTGCTGTTCGCGGCGCTGCTCCTCGACCACTATGCGGCGCGGCTGCTGACCTCTTTATAATCGATCGTCATCGCCCCGGGTTTCGGGGTGATTGGGGCCGGAAGATGATTGCCAGCGAGATACTCGCCCGCCGCGACGCGATCCGGGAGTCCTACCGGCAGGCCAAGCCCTTCCGGCACGTATGCCTGGATGGTTTCCTGGAAGTTCCCGTGGTGGAGCGGCTGTTGGCCGAGTTCCCGCCCTTCGACCCCATGTACGCCCGCAACGAGATGGGGGAGGTGGGCGGCAAGGCGGTGCACACCGACCTCGCTGGCATCGGCCCCGCCTACCGGGCGTTCTACGACTACATGCTTTCCCCGGCGTTCCTGGGTGCCATGTCCCGGATGCTGGGCATCCCGGACCTGCTCTTCGATCCTCACATGTACGGCGGCGGCACCCACGAGAACCTGGAAGGCCAGGAACTGGATCCGCACATCGACTTCAACTACGACCCGGTGCGGCGCCTGCACCGGCGTCTCAACCTGCTCGTTTACCTCAACAAGGAATGGGACCTGGCCTGGGGCGGAGGCATCGAACTGCACTCCAACCCGCGGGATTGGGACCGGGATCAAGTCACGGGCTACAACTGCGAGTTCAACCGGGCCGTAATCTTCGAGACCAACGAGCATTCCTGGCATGGCTTCCGGCGCATCCGGCTGCCCGCAGCCAAGCACGGTCTCTCCCGCAAGTGCATATCGGTCTATCTCTACACCCGCCACCGGCCCAAAGAAGAGATTGCGCCGCCCCACGGCACCTTCTACGTGCAGCGCCCGTTGCCGGCGGAGATAAAACCGGGTCGCAGCTTGACCCCGGACGATGTGGAGGGCCTGAAGCGGCTGCTGCGTGTACGCGACGGCTGGATCCAGCACTACCAGCGACGGGAACTGGAGCTTGGCCGGGAGCGGGCCTCCATAGCGGCCTATGCGGCGAGCATGCTGGGGAAGCTGAAGCGGCGCATCACCGCGCAGTTCAAGCGCCTGTCGGGATAGGCCGATAGAGTTGCGGCAAAAGAAAAAACCCGGCCTAAGCCGGGCTTTTCATTCCGGGACTTGAGCTGTCTCTTAAGCCATCGCCACCCTGAGCTTCTTGATGGCGTTGTTCTCCAACTGCCGGATGCGCTCGGCCGAGACCTTGTAGTGGTCTGCCAGCTCCTGCAGGGTGGCCTTGTCCTCGTCCAGCCAGCGGCGCTGGAGGATGTGGCGGCTGCGCGCGTCCAGGCCCGTGAGGGCATGCCCGAGCTTCTCCTCGCTGCGGTGCGCGTAGTCATCCTGCTCGATGGTCCGGGCAGGATCCGACTCCGCGTCAGCGAGGTAAGTCACTGGGGCGACCGTGGCGCTGTCCTCGTCCTCGCTCTCGGGCGTCAGGTCGAAGCCGATGTCCTGGCCCGCGAGGCGCGATTCCATCTCCAGCACTTCCTCGGGCGTGACCCCGAGATCCTTGGCCACGGCGTCCACCTCGGCCTTGTTCATCCAGCCCAGGCGTTTCTTGGACTTGCGCAGGTTGAAGAACAGCTTGCGCTGCGCCTTGGTGGTGGCCACCTTCACGATGCGCCAGTTTTTGAGGATGTACTCGTGCATCTCGGCCTTGATCCAGTGCACGGCGAAGGACACGAGGCGCACGCCCACGGCGGGGTCGAAGCGCTTCACCGCCTTCATGAGGCCGATGTTGCCCTCCTGGACCAGGTCGCCGAGCGGCAGGCCATAGCCCAGGTAGCCCCGGGCCACGTGCACCACGAAACGCAGGTGGTGCAGCACCAGCTGGCGGGCCGCTTCCAGATCCTCTTCGTCGTGGAAGCGTACCGCGAGCTCACGCTCTTGCTCGGCGCTCAGCACCGGGATGGCATGCACCGCCTGGACGTAGGCATCCAGGCTGCCGACCGGGCTCAAGGCCAGGTCTTTATGGAGTGGTACCAATGCAGCGGTTGCTGTGGTCATGGGCTTGCTCCTTTTCAATGGCTCTACTCTAGCACTCGTCAAGTTAGAGTGCTAACAGCCAGAAAAGTTCCCAACCAGGATTGACTATAAGTGATTGTTTTATAAGGGTTAGATCAAGTGGGTTCGATGGCCCTGAGATGGCGGGCCACCGCCAGCCAGGAGCCAGCCCAACCCAGCAGCACTCCGCCTCCCAGGAGCCCCAGGGCGCCGCCGAAGCCGAGCCCCTGCAAGGCGAATGTACTGCCATAAAGCCCAGCCAGATGGCTTACGGGGCTTTCCACGAGGGCGACCGCCAGAGCTACCAGGATGCAGGCCATCAGCCCGCCCGTGAGGCCATACCAAGCCCCGTGGTAGAGGAAGGGTCGGCGGATGAAGCCGTCGGTGGCACCCAGGAGCTTGCTCACCTCGATCTCGGTACGCCGGCCCCCGATCTCGAGGCGGATGGTGTTGCCTACCACCAGCACCACGGCGAGCCCCAGGAGTCCGGTCAGGATCTGGGTGACCCGCTTCACGATGTCCAGGATGGCGGCGAGCCGCTTCAGCCATTGCAGGTCGAGGCGCACCTGGTCCACCCCGGGCAGCGAAGCCAGGCTGTGTTCCAGGTCCGCGGCCCCTTCCGGGGAGCCGTCCACGGGATGGATCACCAGCACCGCCGGCAGGGGGTTCTTGTCCAGCACCGCCATGGCGTCCCCGAAGCCGGAGAGTTGCTTGAACTCCGCCAAGGCCTGGTCGGCGCTGATGTATTGCACGTCAGCCACGCCCGCCATGCCGCGCAGCTTGTCTGCGAGCGCCCGGGCGTCGCCATCGCTGACGGAGGTCTTGAGGTAGAGGGAGATTCGCGCCGCCCCCTGCCAGGAGCCGCTCAGGGTCTGCACGTTGCCGATGAGCACCTGCATGGCGGCGGGCAGGGAGAGCGAGATGCCGATGACCGCGGCGGTCATGAGGCTCGTGCCGGCGTTGCGATAGAGTCTCCCCAAGCTCGTGACCGCGACCCGCAGATGGTCCTTGAACCAGGCGCCCAGGTGCCCACCGCGAGCGGCGGCGTCCGCGCCCCGGGGTGTGCCTTCCTTACGCGGGGCGGCCATGGGCTTCCTCCGCTTCGGCCAGTCTCCCGGCCTTCAGGTGCAGCACCCGGGCCGCGAAACGCTCCACCAGTGCCCGGTCGTGGCTCGCGATCAGGAGCGTGGTGCCCACCTGGTTCAGGCGCTTGAAGAGCTGCATCACTTCCAGCGAGAGCTCGGGGTCCAGGTTGCCGGTGGGCTCGTCGGCGATGAGGATGGGCGGGCGGTAGACCACGGCGCGGGCGATACCCACCCGCTGCTGCTCGCCGGTGGAGAGGGTCACGGGCAGGGCCCGCTCCTTGTGCAGGAGGTTCACGAGGTCCAGGGACGCGCGCACGCGCTTCCCGATCTCCGGGGTCTCGGCGCCGGCGATCACGAGCGGCAGGGCCACATTGTCGAACACGGTACGGTCGTTGAGCAGCCGGTGATCTTGGAACACCATGCCGATCTGGCGGCGGTAATAGGGCAGATGGCGGCGGCGGATGCCGGCGAGGTTCTGGCCGTTCACCACCACCTGGCCGCGGCTGGCCCGCTCCACCAGCGCCACGAGCTTGAGCAGGGTGCTCTTGCCGGCGCCGGAGGGACCGGTGAGGAACACCATCTCGCCCCGCTGCACCTCGAAGCTCACGCCGGCGAGGGCTTCGTTGCCCCCCTCGTAGCGTTTGCCGACTTCGGAGAAGGAGATCATGCGTCTTTCTCCGAGCCCGCCAAGGCTGCCGCATAGGCCCCGGCGTCGAACTCCTGCAGGTCTTCGCCCGCCTCACCCACGCCGATGTAGCGCACCGGGATCTTGAAGCGCTCGGCGGCGGCCACCAGGATGCCGCCCTTGGCGGTGCCGTCGAGCTTCGTCACCACGAGGCCGGTGAGGCCCACGGCGGCATGGAACTCGGCGATCTGGGCGAGGGCATTCTGGCCCGTGCCGGCGTCCAGCACCAGGAGGCGCTCATGGGGCGCCGCGGGATCGAGCTTGCTCAAGACCCGGGCGATCTTCTTGAGCTCCTGCATCAGGTTCTCGCGGTTGTGCAGGCGGCCGGCGGTGTCCACCAGGAGCAGATCCACGCCTTTGGCCTTGGCGGCGGCATAGGCGTCGTGGGCCACGGCCGCCGGGTCCGCGCCCTGGCCTTGGGCGATCACCGGCACGCCGTGGCGCTCGCCCCAGACCTGCAGCTGTTCCGTGGCGGCGGCCCGGAAAGTGTCCGCCGCCGCCAGCATCACGTTCTTGCCCTGGGACTTGAAGCGCCGGGCGAGCTTGCCCAGGGTCGTGGTCTTGCCCACGCCGTTCACGCCCAAGGCCAGTACCACGAAGGGTTTGGTGTCTGAAGTGAGTACCAAAGGCTTCGCCACCGGCTGCAGCAGTGCCGCGAGGCTCGCTTTCAGGGCGGCGCGCTGTCGGCCGGCATCGGTGATCTCTTCCACTTGGCGGCGCAGGTCAGACACGATGCGCGCACTCGCCTCCACGCCCACGTCCGCCGTGAGCAGCTGGGCTTCCAGCTCTTCCAGCAGGGCCTCGTCCAGCTTGCGGCCGGCTAACAGCACCGGCAGCTTCAGGCGGCCGCGCAGCTTGGCGAAAAATCCGGGGGCAGGCTGGTTCACGGGTGTGGGGAGAGGGTCCATGGGGCGGCCAGCAGGTTAACGCAGCCTGAGGCCCCGGCACAAGAAAAAAGGGCGGCCTCGGGGCCGCCCTTGGGGATCATCGTTGTCTATTTGTCTTATTTCTTGAGCGTCGTGGAGAGATAGGTGTTGTTAGCGACCGTCACGACGGGGGTGCCCGCCGCGATCGCACCGAACAACTGCAGGATCTCCTTCTGCATCTCCGTGGTCACCGCCGCATAGGCCGCGACATCGGCGGGGACCGCGCCGCTCGGAGCGGCCGGACTCAACACCGAGCCGTGGTCGCCGGAGATGAACTGCGCCAGGGTCGGGGCACCCAGTGAGATCGCGTTGCTCGGGCCCAGCGTGCTTACCGTGGTGCTGATGCCCATCTGCCCGATCAGCACGTCGGTGGCGCTGTTGGGAACCACTTGGTCAGGCGGCGAACCCTTGTCCAAGCCGCCCACCACTTCGAGCATGTGGGTGAGATGGCCCTGGGCGGCGGCTGCCGCATAGTTGGCCGGGTCGCCGTCTTCCACCACCGCCTGGGCTTCCGAGTAGAAGTCGTAATAGTTCTGGGTACCCTTCACCAGACCGTTGGCGGCCAGCTGGGCATCGATGATGGGCTCGAACTCCGGCGAGTTGCGCAGCAGCTCGGCGATGTGGCCGCCCGGGTTGGCGAGTACGGCACCGATGATGTGCGGTGCAGCATGTACGGTGCCAGGGATCTGTGTGCCTGCGGTGTCAGCACCGAGGAAGTCGGTGCCCACGATGCCGCCCAGGGAATGGCCCACGAAGAACACCTTGGCGCTGTTGAAGGTGTTCACGTTGAGCGGCGAGGGCGTCACCGCCGACAGGTTCGGCAGAGTGGCCACGAGATTGATGAGGTCAGCCGCACCTTCCCGCAGGTTGTCGCGGGAGGTGATGGTGCTGGTCAGGTTGATGAACAGCTGGCCGGAACCGTCGATCTTGCTGCCCGTGGCGCCGGCCTTGCCGGTGGCGTCCATGTTGAAGGTGCGCTCACCGGTCACCAGGTTGGGGGCGGCGGTGGCGAACAGCTGGTTCTGGTAGAAGGGGTCGGTGGTGCTGGTCACCCCGTGCAGCGGGAGGTCTATGGCCACCACTGCGGTGCAGAAGCTCGGCTGGCCACCCAACACCAGGGTGGAGGCGATGCCCAGCATGTCCTCGCGGTTGCGGGTGATGCCGTGCTGGAAGATCACCGTCGGCCACGCGTTGCCGGCGGGCACAGTACAGGGGCCTCCGGACTTCGGCAGGGCTACCAGGATCGGGATGATGTTCTGAGTCACCGTGGCCTTGGGCAGGAGGCTTGACGGATCGGTACTGATGGCGGTGTCACCGCCCTTGGCGTTGTGCCAGGAGTCGGTGACCGCGTCTGTGGCGCCGCTCTTCGGCACCGTCAGGTAATAGGGCAGGGCCACGGTACCTGCGAACACTTCCACCAGGGTGCTGCCCGGCACGCCGGCGCAGGCGGTAGCATTGGCCAGTTGACCGGAGGCCACCAGGATATCGCAGACCGTCTCACCCGTGTCCACGATGCCGGTCGCATTGGCGCCCGTGGGCTGGGTCGTCGCGGTGGCGGTAGCGGAGAGTTCGGCGAGACTCAAGCCGAGGTACGCAGTGCTGAAGCTGAAGGTCACCGCCACGTCGTTGGTGGTGAACTTCGGGTTGATCGAGTGGATCACGGGGTAGGCCACCGCCAGCTGCGCGTAGGTGAACTGGGCCACCGGCAGCAGCGGGTCGGTCGCCGCCATGTTGATCTTGGTGACGCTGCTCAGCGGCGCGCCGGAGCTCGTGTCGGCCGCGAGGATGGCGGAGTAATCGCTGCTGGCGCTGACCGGATCGCCGCTCATGTCCTTCACGCCGTTGGTCACCACCACGAGGTAAGTGCTGGGTTTCGCGGTGCCGGTGGTCGGGTCTACGGTGCTGGGAGCCAGCGGCTTGAGCGGCTTGATGGTGACGATCTCACCATTGGAATCGACGCCGGGCGAGAGGCCGATGCTGTAGTCAGTACCGGCTACGAGCGCCTTGGTGAAACCCGTCAGGGCCTTGGTGGTGGCACTGCTTGTCACCTGGAACACGAACACGTTGTTGGTGAGGGTGGTCGCGTCCACCGAGCCCGTGAAATAGATGTCGATGTCGGACTCGGTGCCGAAGCCGTCCAGGTGGTTCAGCGCAAGGAGCGGCGCGTTCTGGGGCACGGTGGCCGAGCCGGGGATGTTGAGAGTCCCCTTGGTGCTGCCGTTGAAATAGAGATCGTTCGGGAAGGGCATCATGCCGCCGAGGGGCACGAAGCGGGCCTGGAACCCCGAATTCGGGTTCGGGTCGCCCGAGCCGCTGCTGCCTGTTACGCAGGCGGCGAGTGGGGCGAGCAGGCTGAGGATGAGGGCAACACGGCGATTTATCATTGGTTTTGCTCCCTAAATTGCCAGGGTAGGGTACGCTGCCGTCCCGGGGGCTGGCAAGCCGTTACCCCTTGGAAATCGGCCAGTTCGGACGTCCAGATGAAGCACAATCCGGGCAGGGGATACCGCAACGAGTTCCGCATCATCGCGGGCGTCTGGCGGCGGCGCAAGCTCAAGTTCCCACCGCTGCCGGGCATACGCCCGTCGCCGGACCGCGTGCGCGAGACCCTGTTCAACTGGTTGCAGGATCACATAGAGGGCGCCCGTTGCCTGGACCTCTTCGCCGGCAGCGGCGCCCTGGGCCTCGAAGCCCTGTCGCGCGGCGCTGCGGCGACGGTGTTCGTGGACCGGGAGCGGGACGTGACCGAAGCCCTGCGGGGCCATCTCGCCACGCTCCAGGCGCAAGGCGGCGAGGTTATGCAGGCGGATGCGCTCGCCTGGCTCGGCGGCCGGCCTTCACCCTTCGACATCGTGTTCCTGGATCCGCCCTTCGACGCGGGGCTGCTGCCCGGGGTCGCGCGGGCGCTCGATGGCGGCTGGCTCAAGCCCGGCGCATTCATCTATATGGAGTATCCGGCGGACCAGGAACCGGCCGCGCCGGCACACTGGAGCCCGTGGCGCGAGAGCCGTGCTGGGCGGGTGGGTTTCAGGCTCATGCGCTTGGCGGCGCCGGGCGCGGTTTGAAGCGGGGTAGGAAGCCCGGTATAAATGGCTCCCGGCACCGGAGGCACTTATGGCCAGCATCCTCTACCCCGGCACATTCGACCCCATCACCAACGGCCACGCCGACATCGTGCGCCGCGCCGCGCGCATGTTCGAGCAGGTGGTGGTGGCCATCGCCTCGAACCCGGGCAAGGCCCCGGCCTTCAGCCTGGAGACCCGCGTACGGCTCGCCAAAGAAGTGCTGCACGACGTACCCAACGTGGAGGTGACCGGCTTCGCCGAACTCACGGTGGAGTTCGCCCGCAAGCACAAGCTGCAGGCGGTGCTGCGCGGCCTGCGCGCGGTCTCGGACTTCGAGTTCGAGTTCCAGCTCGCGGCCATGAACCGGCACCTGGGGCCCGAGGTGGAGACCATCTTCATGACCCCCGCTGAGCAGTTCACCTTCATCTCCTCGAGCCTGGTGCGGGAGATCGCCATCCTGGGGGGCGACGTGTCCCAATTCGTGCATCCCGCCGTCCAGACGGAGTTGAAGAAACTGAAACGTTGAATCCTCGTGGGTGCCTTAGAATAGAGCGATGGCCCTCAAGATCACCGATGCCTGCATCAACTGCGACGTGTGCGAGCCCGAGTGCCCGAACCACGCCATCTCCCAGGGTCCGGAGATCTACGTGATAGACCCGGCGCTGTGCACCGAGTGCGTGGGCCACTTCGACAAACCCCAGTGCCAGCAGGTGTGCCCGGTGGACTGCATCCCCCTGGACCCCGAGCACGAAGAGACCCAGGAGGAGTTGCAAGAGAAGTACCTCCACCTCACTTCCAAGACCTGAGCGCCCCACCATGAATCTGCGCGTACTGCTCTCCGTCCTCGCGTTCGTCTCCTTCCCGGCCTGGGCGGGTGCGCCCCAGGAACCGCCCGAGGCGGCCATCGCCAGCGCCCACCCGCTCGCCACGGCCGCGGGCATGGAAGTGCTGCGGGAGGGCGGCAACGCCTTCGACGCCGCCATCGCGGTGAGCGCCGCGCTCGCGGTGGTGGAGCCTTACAGCTCCGGCCTCGGCGGCGGCGGGTATTACCTGCTGCACATGGCCCGGGACAACCACGACGTGATGGTGGATGGCCGCGAGACCGCCCCGGCGGCGGCGAGCCACGACATGTATCTCGACAAGTCCGGCGACCTCAGGACTTCCTCCGTGCGCCGTGGCGCGCTCTCGGCCGGCATCCCCGGCACGCCGGCGGCGCTCGTGGATCTTTCCAGGTACGGCCGCCTTTCCCTGGCCAAGGACCTGGCGCCGGCCATCGCGCTGGCGCGGGACGGCTTCAAGGTGGACAAGCGCTTCGCTGCCATCACCGAGGAGACCCTGGATACCCTCACCCGGCTTTGCGGCAAGGCCTGCCCCTTCCTGGTGGACGGCCACGCGCCGGAAGCGGGGACGCTGCTCAAGCAGCCCGAGCTTGCCGCGACGCTGCAGACCCTTGCCGAGAAGGGTGCGGCCGGTTTCTATACCGGTGAGGTGGCGAAGGAGATGGTGGATGCGGTGCGCGCCGTGGGCGGCATCTGGAGCCTGGATGATCTCAGGGATTACAAGGTCGTCGAGCGTGCGCCGCTCACCGGCGACTACCGGGGTTATCACATCGTCACCGCCGCGCCCTCGGCCTCGGGCGGCGTGGTGTTGCTGGAAACCCTGAACATCCTGTCCGGCTATGACCTGGACAAGATGGACGAGGCCAGCCGCGCCCATTACATCCTGGAAGCCTGGCGCCGTGCCTATCGGGACCGCAACCAGTATCTGGGGGACCCGGCCTTCGTGAAGATGCCCACCACGAAGCTGTTGAGCGCCGATTACGCCGCGAAGCTGCGCGCCGGCATCAGCGCCGACAAGGCCACCCCCAGCGGCACGCTGCCGCCGGTGGTGCAGCTGAAGGACGGCGAGGGCGTGGACACCACCCATTTCTCCATCCTGGACGCGGACGGCAACAGGGTGGCCGCCACCCAGACCGTCAACTTCCGCTACGGCTCGGGGATACTCGGCGGCAAGAGCGGCGTGATCCTGAACGACGAGATGGACGACTTCGCCGCCAAGCCCGGCGAGGCCAACGGCTTCGGCCTGGTGCAGGGCGAGGCCAACGCCGTGGCGCCGGGCAAGCGGCCGCTCTCCAGCATGACGCCCACTTTCGTGGAGGGTCCGCGCGGCATCGCCATCGTGGGCACGCCCGGCGGCAGCCGCATCACCACCATGGTGACGCTCGCGGTGCTGGACTTCATCGACGGCGGTTCCGCGGCGCAGATAACGGCGCTGCGCCGCTACCACCAGCAATACCTGCCGGACACGGTGAGCTACGAGCCGGGCGCCTTCAGCGATGACGCCCTCAAGGCGCTGGCGGGGATGGGCTATGACCTGAAGCCCGTGTCGCGTCCCTACGGCGACATGAACGTGGTGGTGTGGGACTACAAGACCGGCAAGGTGGAAGCGGCAACCGACCCCCGAGACAACGACGCGCTCATGGACTTCTGATATCCGGCACGTCGAGTAAAAAAGCCCCTTCCGTCCAGGAAGGGGCTTCCGTTTTTCAAGGCCTCACTGGCTGCGGTATTCGATCTGCACGAACAAGGATCTGCCAGCGGTGTTGTAGCCGTTGGCGGTCTGGTAGCGGGCGTCCACGAGGTTGTCCACCCGCGCCAGCAACGCGAATCCCTGGCCCAACTCCCGATGCACGCTCAGGCCCAAGAGCAGGTAGCCGCCGTCAGTGGTGGGCTTGCCGACCTGGTTTATGTCGCTGCGCGGCCCGGTGAGGATGGCGTTGATGCCGGCGTGGGTCAGGTCGTCGTGCCAAAGCAGGCTGCTCGTGAGGGTGCGGCGCGCGCGGCGCAGCAGGTCCGTATCGTTGTCCAGATCCTCGGGGCTTTGCACACTGGCCTCGTTGCGCCACGACCAGCTATCCCAGGATTGCTCGTAGGCGAGTTCCACGCCCCGCACCCGCGCATGGCCCACGTTCTCGTTCTGGCCGGCGAAGGGGTTCAGGGCCGTGGGCATGGGCTGGAAGACGATGAGGTCGTCCAGCTTGTCCTGGAACAGGCTGGCGTTCAGCTCCTCACCGTCCGAGAACTTGTGGCGCAATCCGAGTTCCAGGTTCTGGGAAGTCTCCGGCTGCAGGTCCGGGTTGCCGTCGAAACCGAAACGATCCTCGGCGTTGGGGGCGCGGAAGCCGGTGCCGGCCCCGGCGGTCAGCCTGGTCCCGGGGCTGAAGTCGTATCCGTAGTCCACGTTCCAGGTGGTGTGGTTGCCGAAGGCCTGGTCATGGGTATCCCGTGCCGCCAGCACCAGGCGTTGGCCGCCCAGGTCCAGGTCGTCCTCCGCGTACAGCGCGTTCACCCGGTCGGTGGGATCGTAGCCGGTGCCGAAGGATTGGGCGGAGGCATGCTGCTCCTCGGTATACAGGCCTGCCGTCAGCAGCTGCCGGTCGCTCAAGGAGACGTCGTTCTGCCAGTCCACCACGTTGCGCTGCGAATGCAGGAAGTCGGGGCCCGCAGGCAGGTTCGACGAGTCCACTTCCCGCTGGTCGATCTCGTCGAGCATATGGTCGAGGCTTAGCTTGCTGTGCCAGGCGTCCGTGAACCGGCCGCCGAGGCCGATGCCGCTGGCCGCATCGCGGAAATCCTCCGCCAGCTGGGCGGGAGCGAAGCTGTTGAAATCCGTTCCTTGGTAGAGCGTATAGCCATTGCTCTGCCAGTGATCGAAGTCCAGGTCCACCGCGCCGAGCTTGGTGTGGCCGTTGACGTTGAAAGTGCGGTTCTTGGTGCCGTCGTCCGCGGTGCTGCCGGCCAGGGATGGGAAGCCGTCGGTGTGATAGTCGTCGCCCGTGACGCTGATGGCGCTGTCGCCTTCGCCATAGCTCACCTGTCCACCGTCGTCGAAGGTGCCGTAGCGGCCCGCACCGGCATGGGCGCCGTACTGCAAGCCGGGCTTGGCCGGTTTGGTGATGATGTTGATGACTCCGCCGATGGCGTCCGAGCCGTACAAGGAAGCCCGGGGGCCCTTCACGATCTCGATGCGCTCGATGTCCTGCAGGCGGATGTTCTCCAGCGGTGCGCCGCCGAGCGTGGTGGGGTTGATGCGCATCCCGTTGATCAGCACCAGGGTCTGGTTGCTGTTGGCGCCGCGCAGGAACAGGGACTCGGGCTGGCCCGGGCCGCCGGTCTGGGCGATGTCGAGGCCCGCGTACTGGCGCAGTACCGAGCCGACGTCGCCGCCCTGGGCGAGTGCGAGCTGCTCGGGGCCGATGATGATTACCGGCGCCACTTCCTGGTCCGCGATCAGGGGAGTGCGGGTGGCGGTGACGCTGATGTCACCCAGTTCTACGCTCCCGGCATCCGGGGAGCCATCGGCATAGGCCGGCGACAGGCAAAGGAGCAGCGCGAACGCGCCGCCGAGGTATGGAATCTTACGCATGAGCATTCTCCCCGCACAGCACGCCCGCTGTGCGCAAACGGTGGTGACACCGGCGTCGTGGGGAGGAGGCGAGGGAGCGATGGACGCGACCCGCGCGCATCGCCCACCGCAATGCCGGAACGTGGAGCCGCATGGCTCCTGGATCCAGGCCGGTCTCCGGGCTCGCGAGCGGGAACCTTGCTAAGGTTCCCCGGGACCTCCGCCTTCCCGCGCGCATGACGCAGTGGCTTCGTGGAGGACATCAAGCTCGCCTACCGTTGCGGGGGCAGCGCCGGAATTGTCTGATGACGCACCGGCTTCCCGAGTGTCTGCCGGAAGGCAGACGCCTGAAGGCGCGAGCACTCTATGCAGACGGGGAGGGGGTGTCAAGGCGCAAAAGAAAAGCCCCGCAGAGCGGGGCCTTTCTGAATCATCCGGACCTGAAAGTATTACTGAGCCTGGAAAGCGGTGCCGTTCTTGATGTTCTCCACCACCTTGTTGGCCATGGTGGTGGCGAGCTTCTCGCCGCTGTCGAAGTCCTTGAGGTTATTCACCACCACGGTCAGCTTGTAACCCTCGGCGAAGGTGTAGAGCTGCACCGAGTGACTGCCCATGGCGGGTTCGACATAAAGATAGAAGGAACCCGGCGCGAAACCCTGGGCCGGATGGGCGGTGGCGGGCTTGACGTTGTCCTTGTACACGCCGAGTTCGAAGTTCTGATCCGAGGCGAGCGCCGCCTGCTGGTCCTTGGTCTTGTCGGCGCTCTGCAGCTGCACCAGGCCGTAGGTGGTGTTGCTGGCGTCGTTGAAGGCGCAGATGCTGCGCGGCGCGTCGTCGCCCGACATCCTGTTGGCGGTCAGGGTCTGGCCGAGAATGGCGCTGGCGTCGGCAGCGCTCACCGAAAGACAGGCTTCTATGACTTTCTTGGCGTTGGGGTCGGGCTGCTGCTCACAGCCGGAGATCAGGCCCAGGCTCGCCAGGGCGAGCAGCGGCAGGTAGCGCGTCAGTAGGGTCATCTTCATGCCTCGCAGTCTCGGAAGGGATTGTCACAAACGGGCCGCGGGCGCGGCCTCAAGGGCGCCAAGGATACCGCATCGGGCCCAGGGCGGCATCATCGAGGCAGGTAGGCCTTGCCGCCCTCCCAGGGCAGCACCCGTACCGGCACCCGATAGAGGCGGGACAGGGTCTCCGGGCTCAGCATCTCGGCGCTCGCGCCGTGGGCCGAGCCGCCGTCGCCGAAGAGCATGAGGATGCGGTTGCAGAAGCGGGCCGCGAGGTTTATGTCGTGCAGGCTCATCAGCACCGCACGCCCTTCCTGGGCCGCGAGCCGCTGCAGTTGGCCCAGGAGCGCCAGTTGGTGGTGCAAGTCCAGCTGTCCGGCCGGTTCGTCCAGCAGGAACACCGCCGGGTCCTGCACCAGCACCGTGGCGAGGTCGAGGCGGCGGCGCTCGCCGCCGGAGAGCGAGGTCTGGGCGCGCTGCTCCAGGCCCTCGAGGCCCACGCTCTTCAGGGCACGGCGTGCGATGGCCACGTCGCCGTGGGATTCCCAGCGCCAGAAGTCGAGGTGCGGGTGGCGGCCGATGAGCGCCGTCTCCAGCACCGTGGCAGGCAGGCTGTCCTCCGGCTGTTGCATCAGGAGACCGAGGCGCTGGGCCACCCGCCGCCGCGGCAGGGAGGCGAGCGGCGCGCCGTCGAGCCGCACTTCGCCAGCGGCGGCCGGGCGCAGGCCGGCGAGGGTGTGCAGCAGCGTGGTCTTGCCGACGCCGTTGGCGCCGAGCAGCGCCACGCAGTCGCCCGCATGCACCGCGAGGTCGAGCCCGCGGCAGACCTGCTTGCCGCCGATGCTTACCTCGAGGCCGTGGGCTTCGAGCAGCGCTGCCGGTTTCACAGCGGGCCCCGCGCGCGGTTGAGGAGATAGAGGAACAGCGGCACGCCGACGGCGGACATCACCACCCCCACCGGGAGCTGCCGCGGTTCGGCCACGGTGCGCGCCAGGGTGTCGGCCAGCACCAGCAGGCAGCCGCCCAAGAGCACCGCTCCCGGCAACAGCCGGCGGTGATCGCCGCCCACGACTATGCGGAACATGTGCGGCACCACCAGTCCCACGAAACCGACGCTGCCCGCCTCGGTGACCGCCACCGCGGTGAACAGCGATGCACTTATATATATCGCGATGGAGAGCGGGCGCACCGCGATGCCGAGGGCCTCGGCGAGCGTCTCGCCGCGGGCGAGCACGTTGAGGTTACGGGCGAAGGGAAGCCACAGGCCCAAACCCGCCGCG
>DASYZF010000312.1:0-1836 GCA_035946515.1 Gammaproteobacteria bacterium
CGCGGGCTGCCAATAGAGGATGAAGGGCAGCATCAGGAGGCCGATGAGGGCGGTGAAGATGAGCAACACCCCCACGTCGCTGTGCTTGAAGTAACGCTCCACCAGGTACTTGTCGGCATGGGTGGAGGCGGCCCAGAGCACCGGGCCGGCGAAGGCGTAGAGCATCCAGTTCATGGCGGGAGCATACCCTCGGCGCTTTCGGCGGAGGCGCCATGGGCATAAAATAAGCAGTCTTTTCAGGATTCTGCAGGACCCATGGATTTCCTTCAGCGTTTCGACGTGATCGTGGTAGGCGGCGGCCACGCCGGCACCGAGGCGGCGCTCGCCGCCGCGCGCATGGGGGCGCGCACGCTCTTGCTCACCCACAGCATCGAGACCCTGGGCCAGATGAGCTGCAACCCGGCCATCGGCGGCATCGGCAAGGGTCATCTCGTGAAGGAGATCGACGCCCTGGGCGGGGCCATGGCCCGGGCGGCGGACCAGGCCGGCATCCAGTTCCGGATCCTGAACGCCAGCAAGGGCCCGGCGGTGCGCGCCACCCGTGCCCAAGCAGACCGCGTCCTATACAGGAAAGCTATCCGGGGCATGCTGGAGAACCAGCCGAACCTGACCCTGTTCCAGTCGGCGGTGGACGACGTGACGGTGGAGGGTGGCCGCGTCACGGGCGTGGTCACCGCCATGGGCCTGAAGTTCACCGCGCCCGCGGTGGTGCTCACCGTGGGCACCTTTCTCGCCGGGCGCATCCACGTGGGCCTCGAGAACCACACAGGCGGCCGCGCCGGGGACCCGCCGTCCAACCGGCTGGCGGCGCGACTCAGGGAACTGCCGCTCCGGGTCGGGCGCTTGAAGACCGGCACGCCGCCGCGCATCGACGGCCGCAGCATCGACTACAGTGGGCTCGCGGAGCAGTGGGGCGATGCACCCACCCCGGTGTTCTCCTTCCTGGGATCGCGCGAGGAGCATCCGCGCCAGGTGGCCTGCCACATCACCCACACCAACGAGCGCACCCACGACATCATCCGGGCGGGTCTCGATCGCTCACCCATGTACACGGGCGTCATCGAGGGTGTGGGTCCGCGCTACTGCCCCTCGGTCGAAGACAAGGTGATGCGCTTCGCGGGCAAGGCCTCGCACCAGATCTTCATCGAGCCCGAGGGCCTCGATACCCACGAGATATATCCCAACGGCATCTCCACGAGCCTGCCCTTCGACGTGCAGCATGATCTCGTGCGCTCCATCAAGGGTTTCGAGCAGGCGCATATCACCCGGCCCGGCTACGCCATCGAGTACGACTACTTCGATCCGCGGGACCTCAAGCATTCCCTGGAGACCAAGCACATCGCCGGTCTCTACTTTGCCGGCCAGATCAACGGCACCACGGGCTACGAGGAAGCGGCGGCCCAGGGACTGCTGGCCGGCATCAACGCGGCGCTGCAGTTGCGCGGCGCCGCGGCCTGGTCTCCCGGGCGCGAGGCCGCATACGTAGGTGTACTGGTGGACGACCTCATCACCCGCGGCGCGCCGGAGCCCTATCGCATGTTCACGAGCCGCGCCGAGCATCGCCTGATGCTGCGGGAGGACAACGCGGACCTGCGCCTCACGGAACAGGGCCGCAAGCTCGGCCTGGTGGACGATGCGCGTTGGGCGCGCTACGCCGGCAAGCGCGAGGCCATCGAGCGGGAGACCGCGCGCCTCGCCGCCATCCTGGTGCGACCCGAAGACCTGAGCGCCGCCGACTCCGAGACGTTGTTCGGCGGGCCGCTCAGCCGCGAGGCCCACGCGCTGGAGCTCTTGCGCCGTCCCGGCGTGGACCACCGCAAGCTCACGGCGCTTGCC
>DASYZF010000313.1:0-5182 GCA_035946515.1 Gammaproteobacteria bacterium
GGGAGCCAAGCGATGCGCTGCTGCGAACAGATGGAGGACGTCCGGGAGCTGAGCGCGGTTCCCGGGCCCGCCGCGCCGGCGGCCGGGAAGGGCGAATGGCCCTTCCTGGCCGTCTCTGCGCTCCTGTTCGTCTCGAGCGCCGGCGCCACCGCCTATTGCGGCGACTCCATGTCCGGCGGCATGGAGATGCCGGGGGGCTGGACCCTGTCCATGGCCTGGATGCGCATGCCGGGACAGAGCTGGCCGGGCGCCGCCGCCCTGTTCCTGGGCATGTGGCTGCTCATGATGGCGGCCATGATGCTGCCGGCGCTCGTCCCGATGTTGCTGGCCTATCACCACACACGGCGACCGGTGATGGGGCGCTGGCTCACGGCCGGCGGCTACCTCGGAGTGTGGCTGGCGTTCGGTGCCCTGGCTTATCTGCCCGGGGTGCTGCTGGCGGCGCTCGCCCTGGACTCCGGGCTTTTCGCCCGTTGTGTCCCGGCCCTCACCGGGATCGCGGTGGTGTTCCTGGGCGTCTTGCAGATGACGGAGTGGAAGCTCGGCCAGCTCACCCGCTGCCGTGCGGTGAGGCCCTGCGCCACCGGAGCCAGCCAAGGGTGGGGCGGGCGGAGCGCCTGGGCGCATGGCTTGCAACTCGGGCTCTGCTGCCTGCGCTGCAACGCCAACCTCATGCTGGTGCAGCTCGTGGCCGGGGTCATGGACCTCAAGCTCATGGCGCTGCTCACCCTCGCCATCAGCGCCGAGCGCCTGGCGCCTGCGCCCAGGATGGTGGCCCGCGCCGTGGGCCTGGCCATCGTGGCGGCGGGCGCGGTCATGTTCACAGCAGATCTGATAGCCATCTGAACCTTAAGACCATGCCTGACGTAAACAATCCAAGGAGTAAGTCATGAAGAACAAGCATTTCACGGCCACCATCACGGTGGATAAGGATCCGGAGCAGGTGTTCCAGGCCATCAACGACGTGCGCGGCTGGTGGTCAGGGGAAGTGGTGGGCGACAGCGGCAAGCTGGGTGACGAGTTCACCTACCGTGTCGAGGGTGCCCACTATTCCAAGCAGCGCGTCACGGAGTTCGTCCCCGGCAAGAAGCTCGTCTGGCACGTGGTGGATGCCCGCCTGGATTTCGTGGAGCACAAGGACGAGTGGAAGGGCACGGACATCGTCTTCGACATCGCCAGGAAGGGCGACAAGACCGAGCTGCGTTTCACCCACGAGGGCCTGGCGCCGGCCTTCGAGTGCTACGAAGACTGCTCGAACGGCTGGAGCATGCTGGTGAACGGGAACCTGCGCAAGCTCATCACCACGGGCAAGCACCAGCCGAGCCCGTGGTGATCAAATTCGCCTTAAAAGCTGCTGCGCTCGGCATGACTTCGTTGTGGTCCGGCTCGCAATCCTCACGTACACCAAGAGTACGCTCCGGTTGCTCGCCTCCCACGCCTCGTCCTGCCTTCGCTCACGACGCTTTTAAGACGAATTTAGATCCAGTAAGCGGTTGAGGTCATCACCTTTGAGGTGAGCCGCATGAAGAGCCGCACCGGCAGGGGCAGGGAGGCCCCGCCGGCGCGCTCCGCCTTGGCCCCGTGGTGGGCCTCGTCGGTCTTCATCTGCTCCAGGATGGCGCGGCTCTTCTGGTCCTGCTCCGGCAGGCGGGCCATGTGGCCTTCGAGATGCTGCACCACCTGCTTCTCGGTCTCGCCCACGAAGCCCAGGCTCTCCTTGTCGCCCAGGAAGCCCGCCGCGGCGCCGATGGCGAAGGAGCCCAGGTACCAGAGGGGATCGAGCTTGCTCGCGGGGGTGCTGAGCTCCCGCAGGCGCTGCTCGCACCAGGCGAGGTGGTCCACCTCCTCGGCGGCGGACTCATCCATGGCCGCGTGCACCGCGGCGCTGCGGGCCATGAAGGCCTGGCCCTGGTAGAGGGCCTGGGCCGCGATCTCGCCCGCGTGGTTCACCCGCATGAGCCGGCCGGCCTCGATGCGTTGCGCCTCCGTGAGCTCGCCTTCCTGCACCGCCGCCGCCGGGTTCGGCCGCTGGGCCGCATGGGCGGAGGAGGCGAAGGAGGTGCGCAGCGCGTGCTCGAACTCCGAGAGGAGGCGATCGAGGGGTGTCAGGCGGCGTTCCGTCATGGCTCCAGTATATCCCCGCCGCCCAGGCACCACGGCGGGCAGGGCTATTGCGCCGCCGGGCCGCGGCGCCGCCGTAGGACGACATGCGTGGTCTTCTCCGACGCTACAAATTCCACGCATTCGTATCCCAGGGCCCGCAAGTCGATCCCTTCAAACAGCGGCTCTCCCCGGCCGAGCAGGACCGGCGCGATGGCAAAGTGCAGTTCATCGATGAGTCCCGCACGGAGATATTGCCGGATCGTGTCCGGCCCACCGCCGATCCGCACGTCCATCCCGGCAGCGGCTTCGCGTGCGCGGTCGAGCGCCTCGTGGATGCCTCCTGTCATGAAGTGGAACGTCGTGCCGCCTTCCATCTCGATGGGGGGGCGAGCATGGTGTGTCAAGATGAAGACTGGAGCGTGATACGGCGGATTGTCTCCCCACCAGCCTTTCCAGCTCGTGTCCTGCCAGTCCCCACGGCTGGGCGCGAACATGTTCCTTCCAAGAATCCAAGCCCCGACGTTCTGGAAGCCGCGGGCGGCGAAATCATCGTCGACCCCGGTCGTGCCGCCGTCCTTGCCGAACAAGGCCCGCTGGAACGTGCGTGTCGGGACCAGCCACTGGTGCAGCTCCCTCCCGCCAACGCCGAGCGGGTTGTCGATGCCTTGATCCGGACCTGCTCCATATCCGTCGAGCGAGACGGTGAAGCCCTGAACGCGAACTCGTGTCATCGTTCGTCTCCGTTTAGATTTAGACGCTTAACCATCTATTTAGATGGGAAGAAAATTCCCTCTAACCGGCGCGCGGCACGGCGAAGAAGCGGGCGTTGCGCAGCAGGGCCGCGGAAACCAGCGAGATCAGTACGCCCACCGGGAAGATCTCCATGAAAGTCTCGGGCAGGCGGATGAATGGGTTGGCGTACTCGGTCTTGAATTCCTGCGCCTGCGCGACGACCTTGGCGAGCTGCGCGCCGCCCAGGCCCTTGGCTTGCGCCGCGTCGATCATGTTCTGGGCATAGGTGGCGGCGAAATCGAAGTGGGTGAAGCCCAACACCGCTTCCCAGGCGAGCATGTAGATGATGCCGGCCACGAAGCTGATGCCGAGGCCCAGCCCCAAGGCCGGCCAGAATCTGATCACGCCGCCGAGGTCCGTGTCGCGGTGCTTCTTGATCGCGATGAAGATGGTGCTTAAGCCGATCAGCATGGTGAGGTAGCCGGCCACGTATCCCCAGGCGCCTCCCGGGTGGGTACTTGGCAGGGTCATGGCGTAGAGCGGGACGCCGACGATCAGGCCGCCGATGAGGCCGTAACGGACGATGAGACGCAGCATGAGAAGGACTCCGCGATGATCAAGTGGCTGTAGTTATGGACGCTCTCCCGACCCAAAACCATCGCCCAAAAGGGTGATTTTGCAGAAAATGCTCTAAAAATCGTGGATTTTTTTTCCTGGCTAGGCGCGGACGGCCGAGGAACCGGAGCGTACTCCGGCTGTACGTGAGGATTCCGAGGTCGGCCGCAACGACGCCAGGGAACAAAAGACACATTTTTAGCGGAGGATCCCCAACTCCCGGGCGCGATTGATGGCATCGGTGCGGCGCCTGGCGCCCAGCTTCCCGAACAGGCGCGCGGTATGGGTCTTCACGGTATTGGGCGAGACCGCGAGCTTGGCCGCGATCTCCTTGTTGGAGTGGCCGGCGGCCAGCTCCCGCAAGACCTCCAGTTCGCGCCCGCTGATGCCGAGGCTCGCCAGGGCCCGGGGGTTGCCTTCGAAAGCGGCTTGCCCGACGGGCTTGGCGAACACGCGCAGGCCGATATAGATGCCGAGCGCCAGGAAGGCGAGGGCGACGAGACCGATATAGAGCTCAGTGGAATAGGTATGGACCAGACGCTGGTAATCCAACCATTCCAGGACGAAGCTGCCCGCCGCCAACAGCGCGCCGTAGAGCAACACCTGCTTCCACATGGCGGCTAGACGGGCCGGTAGAGCGCTTCGGGGAGCTGCCTGGAGAGCACTTCCACCGGATGCATCACGGGGATGTCGAGCCCCTTGCGCCGCAAGGCGGCCTGCAGATGCATGGCACAGCCCACGTTGGAGCTCACCAGCACGTCGGGCTTCTGCTTCGCGATGGCGGCCACGAACTCCGCGGCGAAGGCGTCCGCCTGCTCCGGCTGGGTGAGCATGTAGCTGCCGGCGGCGCCGCAGCAGCCGAGGGAGGCCGGCAGGCTCAAGACTTCCAGCTTCGGGATACGGTGCAGGAGCTCGGGCACCGTGGCGCCGGTCTTGAGCACGTTGCGCAGGGTGCAGGGGGTCTGCACCAGCACCTTCGCCTTCCAGGGCTCGAAGAGGATCTTGGGGAAGCGCTTGTGGCCACCGATGAACTGGCTCACGTCCATGACCCGGGCGGAGAAGTCCGTGGCCGCGGCACCGAGGATGTCCGGGTAATCCTTGAGGGTAGCGAGGCAGCCGCTGGCGGTGCCCAGCACCACGGCGCTGCCGGAGAACGCCGCCAGGTTCGAGCGGGCGAGATGCAGCGCTTCCCCCCGGCGGCCCGCGTGCTGGTCCAGGGCGCCGCAGCAACCCTGGGCGCGGGGCAGAGCGACTTCGACGCCCAGGGCGTTGAGCACGCCGATGGCGGCGGCGGTGACCTGGGGCTGGCTGATGTCCGCCACGCAGCCCAGGAACAGGGACACCTTCTCGCCCGTGGCGGCGCGGGAGCTATAGACCTCGCGCCAAGCCTTGGGCTTCATCACCAGGGGCAGGAGTTCTATGCGGCGGCGCAGTGACGCCGGGCCGATGCGCCCCATGAGCGCCGTGAGCTTCAGGCGGCCCGAGAGCCAGAGCAGGCGATGGAACAAGCGACGCAGGAAGCGGCCGCGCATGAACAGGGCGAAGAGCCGGGCGCTCCCGGGCTCGCCGTGGCCACGGCGGCGAAGTTCCAGGCGCGCCGCGTCGATGAGCCGGCCATAAGGCACTTCCGCCGGACACACCGCTTCGCAGGCGCGGCAGGCGAGGCAGTGGTCGAGGTGGGCCGCGAGCCGCGGCGTCGCCTCCAGGACGCCGGTGGCGAGACCCTGCATCA
>DASYZF010000314.1:0-1605 GCA_035946515.1 Gammaproteobacteria bacterium
CATCGAGCGATCGCCAGACACATCACGCCGTTGTACCTGTCTCGTTTGAGCTGACCGATGTCTGTTCATCGGAAGCTCTCTCACGCTGAAGCAGCGGGGCCGCGGAAGCACCGCGGGCATGACCTCTTCCCGTCATCTGGAAGCGGTCTCGGCCCGGCGGCGAGCAGGTGACGCCTCCACCGGTTCAGCACCTCCGGCTTTCGAGACGGCCCTCCCAGGCAGGAGGGCCAGGGTGAGCACGAAACCCGCCACGGCGATTCCGGCGGCCACCACGAGTGAGACATCCATCCCCTGGACGAAGGCTGTGTGCACCGATGCGAGCAACGGTGCCGAGCCAAGCTGCTGGGCCACTGCCAACCCCCCAAAGGGGCTCTCCTTGACCACATTGGCGACTGCCGCTGGAAGCCCCGCAAGATGCAACTGAGCCTGATAGGCGGAGAGGAGCACGCTCCCCAGGATCGCCGTTCCGAACGGCCCTCCCACCTTCTGCAGGGCCTGCATCACCGCGGATCCCACCCCGCTGCGCTCCTGTGACAGCTGGGAGAGCGCGGCGGAGGTCGCCGTGGCCATGGTGAGCCCCATCCCGGCTCCGACGAGGGCCATCCATGCCGCGATGAAGCCGCCGCTGGACCCCACCCCGGTCGTGGCTCCCAGGAGCAACCCGGCAGCCAGCAGTGCGAATCCGAGCGCGACCGTGATCTTCGCCCCCACGACATGCGCGATGCGGTCCGCAGGCACGGCCCCCACCACTAGCCCGGCAATCAGCGGCAAGAGCCTCACGCCGGAGCCCATAGCATCTGTCCCCAGCACGCCCTGGAAGAACTGCGGCATCGTGAACAGCACGCCGATCATGGCCAGGCCCGCTGTGGCCGCAAGGATCACGCCCCAGGTGAAGGCGGCCGAGCGGAACAGCGCGAGGTCAACCAGTGGCTGGCCGCCAGGACGCAAGCTGAGCCGGCGTTCCCAAAGGAAGAACCCAACCAGCACCACCAGGCCCGCGATCATCGGAACCAGGGCGCTGGCATCGGTCCAACCATTGCGGCCCGCCTCGATCAGACCATAGGTCAGGCCAACCAGGCCGGCGGTCGAGGCGACCACCCCGACCAGGTCCAACCTGGGGCGCAGCTCCGCGCGGGACTCCGGCACGAGTGCGAAGGCGGCGACCAGCCCCACAAGGGCGACCGGTACGTTCAGCAGAAACACCCAGCCCCACCAGTAGTGCGTCAGCAGCCAGCCGCCCAGGATCGGGCCAAGTGGCAGCGCCAGGAAGTTGGCGGCCGCCCAGATGCCGACCGCCCGCGGCCGCTCCTGCTTGGTGAACAACACCGTCAGCGCCGACAGAGCCATCACGACCACGCCCGCCCCTGCGATCCCGAGGACCACCCGCGCCGCGATGAACGCGCCTGCCGACGGCGCGTAGGCGCAGGCCGCTGAGCCCGCTCCGAACAAAGCCAGGGCGACGAGCATCACCTTCTTGCGACCGTAGCGGTCGCCGAGCAGTCCCGCCGGCAGCATCATCGCCGCGAGGACCAACAGGTACCCGGAGGAGAACCACTGGAGGTCCGACTCCGAAGCGTGCAGTGCGGTGGCCAGCGTGGGCAGCGC
>DASYZF010000315.1:0-4035 GCA_035946515.1 Gammaproteobacteria bacterium
GGCGTCATATGACAAGCCGCAGATACACATCTGCATATGTAGCGTCTATCAGGTGATCACCTGTTTTGTTGCTAGAATCCGGCCGTGAGCCCTGCCATCCAACAGGAGGACGACACTCCATGCAGCCCCTACTTGGCGTCCAACCCCAGCCCATGAAGACCGAAGAGAAGGCCATCATCCACACGCTGAACGTGGGGGGCGAGGATGTGACGGTGTCGAAGTTCTACGGCACCACCGTGGACCTCAACGCCCACAGCGTGAGGATCCGCGCACGCAAGAAGCTGCCCCTGGGGATGAACGTGGAAGTGCTGCTGCACCTCGAGGGTCACCGCAAGCCTTTCTACCTCTCGGGCGTCATCAAGGGACTGGAGGAATCGAAAGACGACTCCGGCTACCTCATCCACATCTCCATCAACCAGAAGCAGGACGGCGACACCTCCCTGTGGAAGAAGCTCTTCCACTGATCGCCCCGGTCTAACGCCTCCTCCGTGCGCCGCGGGTGGCGGGCGCCGTGGTGGGATCCTCCGGCCACGGATGTTTCGGATACCGCCCTTTCAGCTCCTTCTTCACTTCCGGCCAGGTGCGCTGCCAGAAACCCTTGAGATCCTGGGTCACCTGCACCGGCCTTTGCGCCGGCGAGAGCAGGTGCAGCATCACCGGCACCTTCCCCCGGGCCAGCCGCGGGGTATCCGCCTGGCCGAACATCTCCTGCAGCCGCACCCGCAGCACCGGGGTCTCCCCTTGGGTGTAATCCACCTTGACCTCGGAGCCGCTCGGTACCTTGAGCTGCGCCGGCGCCTGCTCGTGCAAGGCACGGCGCTGGTGATGATCGAGACGGGCCAGCAAGGCTTCGTCCAGGGGCAGACGCTCGAGATGGGAAAAGCGGCTCAGGCCCTGCATCCAGGGTGAGAGCCAGGCACCCAGGTCCTTGAGCAGCGCCGCATCGGAGACGTCGGGCCATTCTTCCCCCAGGATGCGGCGCAGGAACAGGATGCGCGCCTGCAGGTTGCGCAGGGCGGGCGTCCAGGGGAGCACCGCGAGGCCCCGTTGCCGGACGGCCTCCAGGAGCGCCCCGGCGATGGCTTCCGGCGATACCTTCGCTGCCGGCGCGTCCGCAAGCACCAGGGCATGGAAACGGCGCTGGCGGCGCGCCAGCACGGCACCGTTGGCCTCGTCCCAGCTGACGGATTCGGTCTCCGTGACCTGCTCCGGGAAATGCGCCTCGATGTCTTCCCGGCTGAGGCGCGCCGCCAGGAACACGCGTGCCTCCCGGGCCTCTCCATCGAGCTGCGCCACCGCGAGCCAGGCGGACTTGCCGAGCGCGTCGCCGTCCTGCAGCAGCGCGCCGCGGCCGTTGGCCAGGAGATAGCGATTGGCTTCACCGCCGCGGCGTTGGGCGATGCGGTCGGGATAGGCGAGAGCCAACAGCACGCCCTCATCCCCGGTCTCCCGGTCCGCTGCCGCCACGCCGATGGTCTTCCTGAGATCGGCCGCCGCCGTGGAGATCAGTTTGCTGCGCTGGCGGCTCCCGGGATCATCGCGCTGCAGGAGCTGCAGGCGCAGATGCACGTCCGCCTGGATCTCTCCGCCCGGCAGACTCAGGGGGTCGCGCTCGCTCAGCAGCGCCGCGAGGGTGCAGCCGAGCGCGCCCCAGCCCAAGGCCTTGCTGCGGATCACCATGTGGGCGAGACGCGGATGCAGCGGCAGTTTGAGGAGTTCGCGGCCGTGGCCGGTGATGCGCCCCGTGCCGTCGAGCGCACCGAGCTCCTGCAAAAGCTCCTGCGCCTGGGCGTAGGCGGCGGCCGGCGGCGCATCGAGCCAGCGCAGGCTTCCGGGATCGGTCACGCCCCAGCGCGCCAGCTCGAGCACCAGGGCGGCAAGGTCCGCCGCCAGGATCTCAGGCAGGTTGGCGGGCGCGAGGCTCTCCGATTCTTTCCACAGGCGATAGCACACGCCGGGCTCGAGGCGCCCGGCGCGGCCGCGGCGCTGGTCGGCGGAAGCGCGGGAGACGCGCGTGGTGAGGAGACGGGACATGCCGCTCACGGGATCGAAGCGCGGCACCCGCATCTGCCCGCCGTCCACCACCACCCGGATGCCCTCGATGGTAAGGCTGGTCTCGGCGATGGAGGTGGCCAACACCACCTTGCGGCGGCCCGCGGGGGCGGGAGCGATGGCCTGGTCCTGGGCGCGGTTGTCGAGGTCGCCATAGAGGGGCGCGATGGAGACTTCAGCCCCCACCCGCTCGTGCAGGCGCTGGTGCAACTTGCGGATCTCGCCTGTGCCCGGCAGGAACACCAGGAGGCTCCCCGCTTCTTCCTTGAGCGCCCGCTCTACGCTGAGCTGCACGTGAGGGAGCAAGGGCTCCCGGTCCCGGGGCGGGAGATGGCGCGTCTCCACCGGATACAGGCGGCCTTCGCTGGTCAGCACCGGCGCCTCGCCCAGGAGCCGCGCCACCGGCGCCGCATCCAGGGTGGCGGACATGACTATGAGCTTGAGGTCGGGCCTAAGCACCGCCTGGGATTCGAGTGCGAGCGCCAGGGCGAGATCTGCCTGCAGGCTGCGCTCGTGGAACTCGTCGAAAATCACCGCGGCGTAGGCGGAGAGCGCCGGGTCGTCCTGCAGGAGCCGCGTGAGCACCCCTTCGGTGACGATCTCCAGGCGGGTGGCGGGCCCGACGCGCGTATCCATGCGCACCCGGTAACCCACGGTACCGCCCACATTCTCCCCCCGCTCCTCCGCCATGTGGCGCGCGGCGCTGCGCGCCGCGAGACGCCGCGGCTCCAGCATCACGAGCTTGCGGCCCTCTGCCCAGGGCTCGTCCAGGAGCGCCAGGGGCACTCGGGTGGTCTTGCCGGCGCCCGGCGGCGCCTGAATCACGAGCGCGCCACGACCGCGCAACTCGCGGCGCACCTCCGGCAACAAGGCGTCGATGGGCAGGGGTCTCATGGAGGACGGCACCGGAGGATCCACGGCGCCCCATTCACGCGTTTAACGGTAAGCCCAACTCAGGGAGACTTCGCTGCGGTTCCCGTCCGCGGTGTGCTCGCCCGCCACCTGCAGGACGATGGGCCCGAGGTCGACGCCGAGGCCGAGGCGCTCGCCGAAGGGGCGCCGGCCGAAGTCGGTGCTGCGCTCGGTGAAGATGGCTGCATCCAGTTCGATGGCGGTGGTGAGCTTGTAGCGCAGGCCGTAGTTGACGCGCCAGAAGTCGTCCACGGCGCTGCCGAGGGTGGCGGACAGCTGGTCGCGGTAGAAGCCGGCGTCGATGTAGAAGGAGGTGTCCGGGTTGTAGGCCTGGTGGGCCCCGATGCCGACGCCGTAGAGGTTATGGCTGCCCGGCAGGCTGTCGAAGTCCAGGTGGTTCCACTGCCCGAAGAAGTAGACGCCGTCCTGGTCGTCGTAGGCAAGCTTGAAGCCGTTGCCGGAGGAGCGATCGGCGAAGAAATCCGAACGGATTCCGAGGTGATCCACGGCCACCACGCTGTAGTCGAAGGGATCGGCCGGCCCGTTGCCGTCGGCGCGGGCGAGTCCCGGGGCCAGGGCGAAGAGGACGAGTAACCCGGATATCGCTGGCTTCATCTCACACTCTCCTGTTGGCGGGCCGTGTTGTGGAGGATACCGGCAAGCGCAGCCGGAATCACCCCGTCCGGCACGTCGCCGCCCGGACATAAGCTGCCCGATCCGATACCGCTATTCCTCGGCGGGCCAGAGGGTCTTGCCGCCGCTGGCCTGGGTTATCTCGTGGAGCTTGGTCTCGTGAGCAGCGCGCTCCTCCGGCGTGGCGCGCAGCACCTTGAGATCCAGGCCCCGGCGCTCGAGCTTGCGGGCGGGTGACGCACCGAAGGCACCGCTCCGGGCCTCCGCGTCCAGTACCAGCGCCGCCTGGCCGCCGGTCATGGCCAGGTAGACCTCGGCCAGCAGCTGTGCGTCCAGGAGTGCGCCATGGTACTCGCGGCCGGAGTTGTCCACGCTGTAGCGCTTGCACAGCGCGTCCAGGCTGTTCTTCTGGCCCGGGTGCTGGCGGCGGGCGAGATC